>WQUE01000142.1 GCA_009785885.1 Actinomycetes bacterium | reverse complement strand
ACGCGTCCCAGCCGATCGGGTGCAACACCTCGAAACCCTGCATCCGCCACCAGCGGGCGAGCACGTCGCCCATCGCGTACGCCTCGGCGTGGCCCATGTGCAGATCGCCGGAGGGGTACGGGAACATGTCCAGCAGATAGCGCAACGGCCGGCCCGAGTCGTCGCGCGCCGTGAACGTGCCGTGCTCGGCCCAGTACGCCTGCCACCGCACCTGCTCGGCGGCGGCATCGTAGACGCGCCGGGTGGTATCTGGTCCCATGTGCCGGTCCCCTCTCCGCGAACGGGCGCAAGCCCCTGACCCGGACCGTGGGGCAGGGATCCAGCGATGCCGAGGTGGGGACGAGCGTCCGGGATGCGATTCTATCCGATGCACCGACAACGTTCCGGGCGCGGCCGGGCGGGGGCCCGCCGGCGTCCGGTTCAGCCGTCGATGCCGAGCGCAGTGATCGCATAGCCCCGGTTGTCGGCCAGGAGGACGAGCGTGGCCCCGCGCGGTTTGTTGAACCGCACCGTGCCTTCGGCCGACTGGCCTGCGGTGAGCGTCCCGGAGAACAGCGTGCTGGAGTAGGCCGGGTCGAACTGGTCGGAACTGGCGTTGTCCAGGGCTGTCCACTGATAACGCAGGGTGCCCTTGTCGACCGTCAGGCGGCAGTCCAGCGTGACACCGCGGTCGTCCCAGGTGTAGCCCAGGATCTCCCAGTAGCCCTTCGGCCCCGACGACGAGTTGCCGAAATCGATGCCCTGCCCGCCGGGTGGGGGTGTGTGAGCCGGCTTCGTCGTGGACGTGGTGGGGGTGTCGCTGCCCGAGGGTGCAGCGGGTGGACGCGTGCCGAACCACACCATGGCGCCGATGAGCGCCGCAACGAGGACGATGATCAGAACCGGCACCCACCACCGGGTCACGCGGTACCGCTCGACCGCCAGGCGCGGTGGCGGCGCGTCCGGGCCGGCGGGCCGGCCCGCCGTGGCGGAGTCCGCCGCCCAGTCGGCCTGGGCGGCCGGGGTGTCCTGGAACCGCTGGCCAGGCGCACGGTCGAACAAATCGCTCATCGCGTCTCAGTGTAGCCAGTCGGGCTGTGAGAGCCCCCAGATACCGCGGCGGCCTGGGACCGCGTGTCACCGCGCTCGGGCTTCACCCGGGCGCGGAATCGAGGTCGACATCATCGTTCCTTGCCGTGAGGTGAGTCCGGGCGGTGGCAGCCGGTCGTCCACAGGTGGGGGCCCGTCGAGGAATTGTCCACAGGTGGCGCCTGGGGGCGCGTCCTGCGCGGCGGAAATCACCAGATTGAAGGTATGACGAACACCTCCGATCCACCCCATGTCAGCCTGTCCCGACTGACGGACGTCCTCGCCGTCGTGCCGTACCTGCTCGGATTCCACCCGCACGAGTCCATCGTGATCGTCGCGTGTCGTGAGCGACGTGTCGAGTTCACCGCGCGCTTCGACCTGGGCCTGTGCGACGACCGTCCGCAGCTTCGCGCACGGCTGCGCCACCTTCACGATCCCGACCGCCGGTTCATCGTGGTCGCCTACTCTGACGACAAGGCTGACGCTGCGGCAGCTCTGCGGAAGGTCGAGGCGCTGTTCGCCCCGGGCCAGGTCCTGGTGACCTTCCGCACGGACGGTCAGCGGATCTGGCTGCCCGGACACGCCCGCCCCCTGGCCGTCGGTTCTTCGCCCGACGCCCTATCCCGGATCCTGCGGAGGCGCGTGCCCGCGCCCCTGACGCGGCGAGACGACCTCGCCGCACTCGTGGCCGGCCCGTCGCCGGTCATGATGACGCCTGCCTCGCTGCACTGCGCCGACGCGATGGCCGCGGTGACCGCCATGAGTCACGACGAGCGACTGGACGTGACGACGGACCTGGTCCGCAGGGGTCGTCCCTACCCCATGGACCTGACGGACGCCGAGGCGGCGCTCCTGGCCTGCCTGATGCAGGAGGAACCGGCACGCCTCGTCGCGTTGTGCCCGATGACACGGCAGAACGCACCTGAGCACGTGCGCCTGTGGTTGCGCGTCCTCGACGCGATCTGTCCCGCCGTGGCCACGCCCGTTCTGGGCATGGCCGGTCTGGCCGCGTGGGCGGCCGGCGAGGGCGCGCTCCTGGTGTGCTGTCTGGAGCGCGCCCTGAACCTCGACCCGGCGAACAAGCTGATCCGCCTGTTGGACGAGATCAACCGGCGCGGCCTGCCCCCAGCCGCCTGGGACGCCGTCGCCCCCACCCTCACCTGCCATGAACCGGAGCCCGTCGGATGACCGGTCGGCAGACGGTCGGGCCCAGGCCGGCCGGCGCGCCCGTCAGCGCCGCAGGCCGATGCGCCAGTCGAGCTTCTTGTCGTACTCCACCGAGCCGTACTGGTACAACCGCACGGCGAACAGGAACACCAACCATGCGAACACGAGCGAGATCGCCACCTCCGCCAGGCCGGCACCCCACGACAGGTTGCCGACCGCGTTGCGGATCATGCCGGTCACCGGCGCGGTGAACGGGAAGTAGCTGAACACCTGCACGATGGGGGTGTTCGGGTTCGCCATGATCATGGTGAACACGAAGAACGGCGCAAGCAGCACGAGCATCACGACCGTGAACATCGACGACGCGTCCCGGACGGTCGGCACCGCCGCGCCGATGGCGACGCACCCGCCGGTGAACAGCAGGAAGCCCGCGATCAGCAGCAGCGCGCCGAGGATCATGCGTTGCGGGTTGAACTCGAGGTTCGACAACAGGCCGGTCACCATGCTGCGCTGAACGACGAACGCCGCGATGACCACGGGCACGATCGTGACGAGCATCTGGACGACGCCGACGATGACGAGGCTGATGACCTTGCCGGCCAGCAGCGAGGAGCTCTTGACCGTCGTGAGGATCATCTCGGTGACGCGGTTCTCCTTCTCCTCCAGGCTGCTGGACAGCATGCGGTTGCCCTGCATGATCATGACCAGGTAGAACGCGATCAGGAAGATGAGCGGCGGCAGCAGCGCGCCGACCCCGCCGGACTGTTTCCCGTCCGAGTATGTCGTGAGGTTCACCGTGAAGTGCCCGGCGGCGACCTGCACCAGGGCGGGGTCACCCACCTTCGCCGACGCACTCGCCTGCATGATGCCGACGGCCATGGACGTGTACTTGTCCGAGTTGAACAGGCCGACATCCTGCCCGGCCACCGTGGTCGGATCGGTCGCCGGGGATGACGGCCAGTGGATGAACGCCGCCACGGCGCCCGACTTGACGTCCGCCAGGCCCTGCGCGGGGTCGGTGATACGCGTGCCGCCGGCGGCGGACGCGATCGCGCCGTCGACGAGACCCGACTCGTCCACGTACTCGAACGTGAAGGCGGCCGTCTGCGCGCTCGCCGCCGTGCCGTTCGCCACGCTCGCGCTCGACCGCATCGTGACCGCCATGACGACGCCCATCAGCACCGGCACCACGAGTGCCGCGACCCAGAACGACTTCTTGCGGAGCGTCCGTGCCACCTCGAAGGCGATCACCGTCGCCACATTGCCGCCCATGTCAGGCCCTCCCACTCTCGTCGCCGTACACCTCGATGAAGATCGAATCCAGCGAGCGCCGCCCCGGGGTGAAGGACGAGACGCTCACGCCCTGGCCGAGCAGCCAGGCGAGCAACTCGGCGGGCTCCACCCCCGGGGTGAGCGCCAGCTCGGCCGAGCCGTCCGCGTCCGACAGCACGCGGCAGTCCTCGCGCGCCGGTAGCCGGGGAACGCCCTCGTAGCGAAGCCGCACGGTCGTGCCGCCGAACTGCTCCTGGACCTCCGCCACCGTCCCGTACGCGTGCGCGTGACCGTCCTTCAGCAGGACGATCCTGTCGCAAATCCGCTCGACATCGTCCATCTGGTGGGTGACCATCATCACGGTCGCGCCGTTGGTTTTCTGCTCGTCGATGATGTCCATGAGCAGGCGCCGGTTCACCGGGTCGAACCCCTTCGTGGGCTCGTCGAGGATCAGCAGCGACGGATGACCCATGATCGTGACGCCGAGCTGGACCTTCTGCTGCTCGCCGCCGCTCAGCTTCTCCAGGTTGACACCCGCCTTGTCCGGCAGACCGACGCGCTCCAGGTAGCGCAGCGACCAGACGCGGGCGTCCTTCGCCGTCATGCCCTTGAGCCGGCCGAAGTACACCATCGTGTCGAGCGTCGGCTCCTTCTTGTACAGGCCGCGCTCCTCGGGCAGGTACCCGAGTTCGCCGCTGCTGCCCGGCGTGAAGGGGCGGCCGTTCACCTCCAGCACGCCGGCCTGGGGCTCGTAGATGCCGAGCAGCGCCCGGATCGTCGTCGTCTTCCCGGCACCGTTGGAGCCGAGGAAGCCGAACGTGTCGCCGGCATAGACGTCGAACGACAGATCGTCGATCACCCGCCTGTCGCCGAAACCCATCGCGAAGTGTTCGATGTGCACCACCGGTACAGCGGTGGTCCCTGGCCCGTCGGGCATGATGATGGTCCTTTCCGGTTGAGAGATGGGGTGGGCGTCGCGTCAGTAGCGGTGAGCGTAGTAGACCTTGAAGGCGACGACGACGAGGCCGACGAACACCGTCGCGGCCATGAGGGTGAAGAACACGGTGGCGTTGAAGTTGCCGGCGACGACCGTCGCCCCGGCGAAGGCGAAGACGACGACGGCCACGCCCGTGGACCCCGCCGACTGATGGATGAGCAGCGTGCGTTCGTCCCTCGCCGCGGCCTGCAGCCGCTGGAGTCGGACCGGGTCGCGCCGGGCGAGTGAGTAGCGAACGACGTGGAACGCCATGAAGCCGACCACGCCGAGGGCGACTCCGACTTGGAAACCGGCGATGAAGTCGGCCCATCTCCCCGCCGGCCGGACGACCAGCCGGGTCACCACCGCCACCGCCACGATGGTCAGCATCCCGCCCGAGAGCCACATCTGCTTCGCCCGCAGTGTCTTGGCGAACTCTTCCACCACTCACCCCTCCCCGTCCGAGAAGTCGAAGACCTCTTCGATGGTCATGCCGAAATAGCGCGCGAGCTTGTACGCGAGGGGCAGCGAGGCCGTGTACTTGCCGACCTCGATCGACGTGATCGTCTGGCGAGTCACGCCGACGGCCTGGGCCAGCTCCTCCTGTGACAGCTTGCGCTGCCTGCGCAGGGCCGGAAGGTTCGTCCGCACGCACACCTCCATGACAAGTTTGCTTTGCATTCGCAGCATAGCATGCTTTGCATCTGGTGCAACGTCCACCAGGCAATCCCGCGCATGGCCAACCTCCTGAACGACC
>WQUE01000141.1 GCA_009785885.1 Actinomycetes bacterium | reverse complement strand
TTCAGCAGTCGATCGTAGACCGCCGGCCCTAGAAGACTTCGTGGATCCCCTTCGGTCGAGATGAAAGTGTGGCCGTAAGTGGTGCCGCCGCGGGCGGCGACCATGTTCCCCCCGTAGCACACGTTCAGCGAATGGGCATCGTCCCAGTAGCACTGCCCCCCCGTGACCAACTCGGTCGCCAAAGCCAGGTCTCCCGCTGCAAGCGTCGTAGCTTGGTTCACGCCGTAGGCGGATATCTCGAGGACATGCGCGAGGTCCATCGGCGGATTCTCCCGGTAGACGACGTTGCTCGGCGCAGCCTGCAGCGAGGGCGGCGGAGGCAAGGGCGCCGGGTTGTTCTGCAGGGATGATCCTGGAGCCGAACTGGGAATCGGAAAGTACGTTGGTGCCGGTGCGGGGGTTGTGACCGGCTTAGGCGTCGGCTTCGGGACGACGAGCACGGCAGGCTGGTTCCCCACCGGCTTGGTGTACAGGTCCCAACCTTTCTCGTTGCTGCCCTTGAACTCGAAGTTCCCATCCGCCAGCGGCTTCAATCCCGTCCGGTCGGAGAACGTCACCGGGCTGGCATACCCGTAGCCGTAGGCGTCAAGCATGCGCGGATTCATGCGATCCAGCACCGGGTCGGGGCTGAGGAAGTCGCCCATGGCGGGGTCGTAGTAGCGGGCGCCGATAAGGATCAGGCCCGAGGTGTCCTTGGTGCCGCCGACGAAGCCGGAATCCCCGACCCATCCCGTGGCTGCCGAGCCGCGCGGCTTGCCGTAGGGATCAAGGCGGGACACGGTGATGTGACCGGTGGCCACGCTGATCTGCACGTGAGGTGCCCCGTTCAGGTCAGGCGCGATCATGGTCAGACCGGCGTCCACATTGCTGGTCCGGGCGGCGATCACCATGCCATTGTGCTCGTAGTAGCGCACCGCCGACAGGATCGTGCCATTCAGGGTGATTTCCGCCCCGCCCGCGTACACGGTTGTGACCCCGCCCTGCTGGCGCACCAGTCGGGACCCGTCCGCCCCGTACACCGTCGTCGCCGTGGTCGCACCGGATTGGGCGATCTTCGTCAGGCTGCCCGTCTCGTCCCATGTCAGCGCTTGCTGCACCCCTGTCGGGCCGGTGCGGGCCGTCGTGTTGCCTGCCGCATCGTAGGTGAAGGCACGGGTGCCTGGTGTCGCCCCTGTTGTTGTGGTGGACGTGGGCGTGTGCGGACGTACCGATGAAGCACCGGAAGCCGGGTACGCGTAGGCGGTCGTCGACGATGTCGTCAGCGTGCGTTCCGTGCTTGAAGTGACGTTTCCGATCGTGTCCACCGACCAGCTATCCCAGTACGGCGCGACACCCGCAAGGCTGGCCTGAGATCTGGCCGCCGCGCAGTCCGAGCCCCATGGTGTCCACGCTTCGATCAGGTGCCGCTGGTAGTCGTAGGCGAAGCACTGATTATCCACGTCGGGGCCCTGATACTCGTACAGCTGCGTGACATTGCCTGCAGGATCGTATGTGGCGACCGCGTAGTCCGTGAGGGCTCCCGTCCCGTCGTTGGCCCCCAAATCGGTTGGGCGGAGGGTGGTGGTGTCATAGCCGCGATACAGGTTCTCAGACTTTCCCGCCACAGGTCCGAGCGTCGTCTGATAGGGCATGCCTTGAGTCTCGTAGGTCGTGGCCGACACGTAGGTCGTGCTGGCCGTCCCGATCACCCCCGTGATTGTGTTGGGCAGACCGGCTGTCGTGTAACCGTAGGTGAGCGTTTCGGCACCCAGCGGCCCGGCCGCGGGCAGGATCTTCGTGGCCAGCGAGCCGTCCGGGTTGTAGGTCATGCTTGTGGTGTAGCTGCCCGCCAGTTTCGCATCCACCAGCCCCGCCACGGTCGGGATCACCATCGTGGTCCTTGTCGCCCGCCCCGCCGTGTCGTACGCGTCGACCCGCTGGACGAACTGGGCGCCCGACGCATACCGGGTCTGCGACGACACCAGCCCCTTCTTCACCGTGTCATAGGTCGTGGCCGTCAACGGCCCGCTCGGGCCGGTCACCGAGATCTGGCGATTCAGGGCGTCGTAGGCATAGGTCAGCACCACCCCGCGGGCGTCCTTCGTCGAGGTGACATTCCCGACCGCATCATAGGTGGCCGAACTGGACCCGGCATCCGGGTCCTTCGTGCCGGTCCGGTTGCCCTGCATATCGTAGGAGTACTGCCACACGTTGCCCTTCGCATCCGTCACCGTCGCCAGGTTCCCCGCCTTGTCGTAGGCGTACGTGGTCGTGGCACCCGTCGCGGCAGTTGTCGTGCCCAGATGCTCGGTCACCTGGGTCGTGCGGCCGAAAATGTCGCTGACCGTGGTCATCGGTGTGCCGCCCTGCGGCGGGGTCACCATCACCCGGTCCCCGCCGTAGACGGTGCTCGTCGCCCACTTGTACTTCTCCCAGCCGTACAGGGCATCCGAGGTGATCCGGCCCGCGAAGTCGTATGCCAGGCGGTGCGACTCGGCTATGTCCAGACGGTTGAATGGCACCACGACCCCAGTGGCGAAAGGCGTTCCATAGACCGTGTAGCGGTCCGTCAGCACTGCCTGCCCAGCAGGGCCGTACTGCGCGTCCCTGAGGACCATCTGGCCCGGTCTGGCATCTTGGGCCTGGGTTTGTCGTTCCCGCAGCAGCGAGTCGAGAATCGTCACGGTGGTCGAGTAGTTCACACTGTCCGGCAGCAGCGTTCTCGTGGTGACGGCGTTGATAGCCGACTGGTTGACCGTGTAGGCGTACGTGACCGACGCCGACTGCGTCCTGGCACGGCCCGGCAGCCACACAGCCGTTACCCGACCCAAGGCATCGATTGTCGCTTCGGTCGTCTGACCGCCCGGTTCGACGGTCTTGACTGGGGCACCGGTACGCGTGTCGTACGTTGTCGTCGTCACCAACGGCGTCAGCGGGCCTGCGCCGTCCGGGTCCGGGCTCGTTTGGGTCACCGTTGACAGCAGGCCGCCGGTCGTGTTCGCGTACGCGGCGGTCGTGACACGTCCCAGGGCGTCCGTCGACGACGTGATCCGCCCGAACGCGTCGTAGGAGGCCTTTGCGGTCACGGTCTGGCTCCTGTTCGGACCGACCAGCTCGGTCACCTGGGTGGGCAAACCAGGATCGCCCGCCACAGCGAAAGCCCAGATGTCGTAGAGAGTCTGACTCCATGCCGTCGCCGTGGCCAGGGTCTCCGCTGTCGAGCACAGGGCCGGCATGGTTGATGTCAACGCCACCTTGGTCTTGGGCGCATTCGAGTTGCTGGGCGTGGCGTAGGTTGTGCGCACGCAGCTCTCGTCGCCTGTGACCGCCAGGTCCCCGTCCGATTCGGTCATGCTCACCTGCCCGTACTGGTCCCGCGTCTTCACCGTCGTGCGCCCCTGGCGGACCGTGCCGTTCGACAGTTTCTGACGGGTGCGCGTCTGGGCAACATCCACCTGCCGCGACGAGTACCGCCCATCCGTGCCCAACACCGCCGACACCCACGGATCCATGATCTGCCCCGAATCCTCCGCACCGCCGGTCGTCAGTATCCGCGACTCGCGCACCATCCCCGCCAGCCAGTCATCATCGGCCCACGCCGCACCCGTCGAATCGATCACCGATACCGACTTCGTGCCCGAAGCGGCCTTGTCCCCGTTCATACCCCGGAAGAACCGCACCTCCGTGGTCTGCTGGGCGGTGCCGCTGCCCACCTTCGTCGTCACCAGCCCGTAACCCCGCCATTCGCTCCACGTCTTGTAGGCTGCGGGCACGAACGGTGAATCGTTGTAGTGCCAGGCAGCACCGCCTGAGTACGTGTAGGTGGTGACCACGTCCTGCGACACACCCAAGGCGCTCACCCCGGCCGGCAGCTGCAGCACATCATGCTCGGTGACCTGCGTCACCACATACTTGTTGAACCACTGCAGCGCGGGCGTCGACGTGCCGTTCGAGTAGTAGGCGGGCATGCACCGGGTTACGTTCGTCGGGATCGACCCCGATGGGACCGTGCTCGCGGTGCACTCCGGGGTGGAATACGTGACGATCGTCTGCCCGCCCGCCTCACTCGTCACCATCGTCAACCGCGGCCTCGACATGGCGGTGCCGGTGATCGAGGAGGCCATCATCGTCGGGGTGAGCTTCACCGCCGGCAGCGTGATCGAGCCGCCCACCAGGCCCGTGTGTGTGATCGTCGACAACCACATCGACGCCGCCGAACCGTCCGTGGGTTTGAGGAACTGGTAGCCGAACGCCCACGAGTCCACCGTGTCGTAGCCAGTGTTCGCCGCGTTCCTCGTGTAGGTGGCGAGGGTGGTCAGGCGTTTCCGGGTGAAGAACGTCGGGGAAGTCTTCTGCGACGGGCAATACGACGTGTCACACACCGCATCCATCGGCACATCCGGCCACGCCGCCGCCGTCGCAGCCGTCGGCGCCGCCGTCCTGCACGTCGACGACACAGCCGTGTCACAGCGCTCCTCCACCGTGAACAACACCCGGCCCGGCGCCGCATCGTTCGACACCGCATTCCACGGCTCCCCGTACTGAATCCGGGTCAGATACCCGCCACGGTCGTACGCCACCGACGTCGTCAGGTTCTGAAGGTAGTTGTTCGTCTCCTTCGCATAGAAGAGCGTCATCGCCTGATAGGTGGGTGTCATCACGAAGTCCAGGTTCCACCGCCACGGCATGGAGGCGAAGGATTTCGCGAAGGATGACGCATAGTACCCCGGCTCGCCCGGCTGATTTCCGGCCACAGGCACGTGCCAGACTGAGCTAGTGGCAGGGCCGCCGAAGTACGAGCTGAAGCCGAAGTAGTACATGGGGCCATCAGGGGCAGCTAGAGCCCAATAGAACGTGGAGCCGGTGAGGCCGCCGACGGCCTCGAGTGACCATCCTGGCATGCCCTCCACGATCCAGGTCACCAGCCCAACCTCGATCAGCCGGTGAGATTGCCCACCCATGACCAGGTAGGCGTTGTCCCACTTGTTGCCGACGGTCTTCAGCGGGTCGGTGAACCAGCACAGATCGCCCGTCTTCACCGTGTTGTTGCCGCCCGCCATGTCATCCGCGCAGCTCACATACCGGCGCTCGATGTAGGCATCCATCAGGCTGAAACCCTCACCCACCCACGACGCCTGATTGTTCGTGTTCGACACACCCCCATCCGTCGAACCCGACGAGTAGCCCAAGCTGAGCGACGGGCTCGGCCCGCCCGGCACATCCGTCGCCCGGAACGGATACGACCACGTGAACTCCCCCGTCCGGCCACCAGCCGCCCACGACGATGTCGCACTCAAC
>WQUE01000140.1 GCA_009785885.1 Actinomycetes bacterium | reverse complement strand
ACGCCGACGAGGTGACGTCCCAGGGACTTGATCGGCTTGGCGACGCTGATGGCCCGCTTGTCGACCGCGGGACCGCCGGCCTTCTTGATCGCCAGCGCCAAGTCGGACGCTGGCACGGCCCCGAACAGGTGCCCCTGCGTGGATGCCCGGGCGGCGACGACCACCTTCAGCGCCTCGATCTGCTCGCGCAGTTGGGCGGCGTGGGACGCGTCGCGGATCTCGCGGGCGTCGCGGGCCCGCTTGATGCCGTCGATCTGCTTCGCCGAGCCGGTCGACCACACGACGGCCTTGTTCTGGGGCAGGAGGAAGTTGCGGCCGTAGCCGTCCTTCACCTCGACGATGTCGCCCGGCAGGCCAAGCTTGGCCACCTCGGCTGTGAGAATGAGCTTCATGATTCTCAAACCTCCTTGTCAGCGGGCCGTCGAGGCGTACGGGAGCAGCGCCAGCTCGCGGGCGTTCTTGATCGCCATCGCCACCTTGCGCTGGTCCTGGACGGACAGCCCGGTGACCCGGCGGGGACGCAGCTTGCCGCGCTCGGAGATGAACCGGCGCAGCGTGGCGATGTCCTTGTAGTCGACGTGGTCCAGGCGGACCGACTTCACGGGGACGATCTTCTTCGGGTTGTTCCGGTTGCTCATCGGCTTGCGCCGGGGATCGGCCATTGTGGTGCTCCTTTTCTCATTCGAGCCCGGCTCTCGCCGGAATGTGCCTGGTGGTTACGTGTTGTGTGTGTGCGTGACGAACGGATCAGAACGGCGGTTCGTCGCTTTGGGCGGCCGGCCACGGATCCCCGCCGCCGTACGAGTCCGCCGGCGGGTTGGACGACCCGCCCTGGGACCCGCCCCAGCCGCCGCCGCCCTGGCCGCCGCCCGGCTGCCAGTTGGACGAGCCGCCGGAGCCGGCCGAGACGCGCGTCACCTTCGCGGTGGCGTAGCGCAGCGCCGGGCCGATCTCGTCGACCTCGACCTCGAAGACCGTGCGGCGTTCGCCGTCGCGGCCCTCGTAGCTGCGCGAGCGCAGCCGTCCGGACACGACGACCCGCATGCCCTTGTTCAGCGACTCGGCCACGTTCTCGGCCATCTGCCGCCAGCAGGAGCAGTTGAGGAACATCGCGTCGCCGTCTTTCCATTCGCCGGTGGCGCGGTCGTACGTGCGGGGCGTCGAGGCCACCGTGAAATTGGCCACGGCCGCGCCCGACGGCGTGAACCGCAGTTCGGGGTCGGCCGTCAGGTTGCCGACCAGTGTGATCGGGGTCTCACCAGCCATGTCGTCTCCTGTCTTGTTCTTGAGGGTGTGTCGGGGGGAGGACGCCTCAGGCGTCGGTACGCATCACCTTGGCGCGCATGAACGACTCGTCGATGCTCATGAGACGGTCCATCTCGGCGACGGTCGCCGGCAGGGCGGTGACGTTCAGCACGACGTAGATGCCCTCGGTCTTCTTGTTGATCGGGTACGCCAGGCGGCGGCGGCCCCAGATGTCCGTGCCGTCGACCGTGCCGTTCTCCTTCGTGATCACCTGCAGGTACTTGTCGACCAGCGCGGGAACGGCGCGCTCATTGACGTCCGGGTCGATGATGGCCATGATCTCGTATTTGCGCATGCGTGAACCCACCTCCTTCGGTCTGGCGGCCATGGGGCGTTCCCATGGCAGGAGGGCGTATGCAGCCGGCCCGCGCGCAGTGAGCGCTGAGGCCACTGACCCACTCTACCCGGTCGCCGAACCCGTCCCGTAATCGGTCCTTCCCTGTGGAAGGACGCTACGGACACCCACCGACAATTTCGGGACGCGCGTCCGTGGGGGCTGCCGTCCCACACCGATCGACGGGGATTCGTGTCCGTCGGCAGACCAGACAGACGTCATGCGGACACGTCCCGGGCCGGCTCCTCGTACGCCTGGAAGTGGGGCGTCCCGTCGGCGTCGACGCGGAACGTCGTCACGGACGCGAGCGCGCACTGGCGCATCGCTGGTACATGCGCGAGCATGCGGTGGCCGGCGGCGAGACGCGCGACCCAGATCGGCGCCTGGTGGCTGACGAGCACGGCGACACCGCCCGGACCGACCGTCGCGGCGGCGTCGGCGATCGCGGCGAGCATCCGGGCGGCGATCTCCGTCCACGGTTCTCCCCAGCTGGGACGGAACGGGTCCCGGAACAGGCCCCACTGGCGCGGGTCGCGCGCCAGCGCGCGGCGTTCCTCGTGTGTCAGGCCCTGCATCAGGCTGTCCGCCTCGATGATCCGCTGGTCGATCCCCACCTCCAGATGGGGATGCCGGGCGGCGATCGGCGCGAGGGTCTCCTGGGTGCGTTCCAGCGGGCTGGTCCGCAGCAGCGTCAGAGGCTCGCCGGCGAAGCGTGCGCCCAGCGCGTCCGCCATCGCCTGCCCGCGCGCCGACAGGTGGTACCCGGGCAGCCGCGTGTACAGCACCCGGCGCGGGTTCTCCACCTCGCCGTGCCGGCACAGGTGCACCGTCGCGTCCACGCGCCACCTCCCCTCGACGAACGTCCATCCTACGGGCGGGTCCGGCGACTGTGCGTCCGAACTGCGCCGCGAACCGTCAGCGACGCCGGTGTTCCAGGGCGTAGGACGCCAGCGCGTCGGCCAGGCCGCGGTACCCGGGCTGGTCGGCGACGACGGCGACCGCCAGGCCGTGCTCGCGGCACTCGGCGGCGGTGGCCTCGCCGATCGCGGCGACGACGGTGCGCGGCGACGGCTTGCCGGCCAGGCCCAGCAGGTTCCGGACGGCGGCGGGCGACGTGAACATCACGGCGTCGAAGTGCCCGGCCTTGATCGCGGCCCGGGTCTCGACCGGCGGGGGCGCGGCCCGGACGGTGCGGGCGACGACGACCTCGTCGACCCGCCAGCCGAGCGCTCGCAAACCCTCGGCGACGGCATGCGCCGTGTGCCCGACGCTGGGGAGCAGCACGCGGTCCATCGGGTCGGTCTGTCCGTCGTACTCGGGGAACGCGTCGTCCAGGGCGCCGCCGCCGCGGGCGTGCTGCAGCGACGTGACCTCGGGGATCAGGCCGTGCTCGGCGAGGATGCGGTGCGCCAGCGGCGAGGCCGCCGCGAGGTGCACGCCGGAGAACGCGCGGGCGTCCAACCCGTACGTGGCGACGGTGTCGAGCACAAGCCGGGTTGCGGCGCTGCTGGCGAACACGACCCAGCGGTACCGCCCGTCGACGAGCCCGCGGATGGCGCGGTTCATGGGCTGGGGGTCGCGGGGCGGTTCGAGGGACAGCGTGTCGAGCGTCGTGGGACGGGCGCCGTAGTGCGTCAGGCGCCACACGAGCGAGCCGCACGACTCCCGGGTCCGCGGCACCAGAACCTGCCAGCCGCGCAGCGGCTGCGGCGTGGTGCGTTCGAACGACGGCGCGGGTGGTACGAACTCGCCCAAGCCCACGAGCACGCGCGTCCCGGGCGTCGGCCAACTCCGCCGCTCGGGGGTCGCGTCCGTGTCGTCCCACCGGGCCAGGTCGCGCAGCGCGAACGTCCAGGTGAGGGGCGCACTGGCCCGTCCGGCGCTCATCACGAGCACCGACTCGCCCCCGTCGCGGCCGGCGGCCAGCGCCGCCTGGGCCAACTGGGGTACGGCGCCGGCGAGCAGGCTGACCATCGCGGCGCCGGACGGGGGCACGTCGGACGGCACGGGCGGGCCGTCGGCAACCGTGATGTGGCGCAGGGAGTGGGGCATCACATCCAGGCCGGCGAGCGCGGTCAGGGCGGTGGTGGCGGCGACGGCCGGCAGGACGCGGGCGTCCGCACCGGCCCGGTGGCAGGCCGCCACCTCGGGTGCCAGGCCGGCCTCGGTCAGCGGGTCGCCGGAGCATAGCCGCACCACGCGGCGGGCCGTGCCCATCGCCTGGAGGAGCGCACCGGCCCGCCACGGCGGCGGGCTTTCGGGATCGAGGGTGAGGACGCGGGCGTCCGGGGCGAGCGCGACGTGGGCTTCGCGCAGGGCGTCCAGCAGGCCGGTGTTCGTCACGGCGACCACGTCCGCGAGCGCCAGGACGCGCGCCCCGGCGAGCGTCAGCAGGGCGGGATCGGACAGGCCCATGCCCACGTACGTGATGGTGCCGGGGTCGGATGTGCGGGCGTCAGGATGCAGGTCGGGGCCGATCGGTGGCATGGTCGAGCCCGGCGAGGAGGCTCTGCGCTGACTCATCGGGGGAGCTCCGTTCGAGACCGTCATGGGTGGGCGGTCGCCCAGAAGCGAGGCGTCTCACCACGATTGGCACCGAGGGTGGGTGCGATGTCGGACCGCGCGGGACGTCGCGACTTCAGCGGCCGGCACGACGACGCTGGATGCGTGTCTTCTTCAACAGCTTGCGGTGCTTCTTCTTGGCCATGCGCTTGCGGCGCTTCTTGATGACCGAACCCACAGTGATCCTTTCGAGGTCGATAAACCAACATCGAGTTTATCCGGGCAGGCCAGCCCAAGACAATTCCATGCGGGCACGCCCGTCCCGCCGGTGGCGTACGGACGGCGAACACGGTGGGCGACCGGGTTGTCGCCCGGCCCGCGGTGCCGGGTGCGGTAGAACGCCGTGATCATCGATTTGACAAGGGTGATCGATTGATCAGTCGGTCTCCAGCACGGCTCTGATCAGACCGCCGAGGCGGCGGGCGGACGTCTCCGCGATCGCCACGACCTCGTCCGGGTCGATGGCCTCGCCGGAGGCCTCGTGGGCGGTCACCGTCGACAGCGCCAGGATCGCCATCCCGGACTCGCGGGCGGCGATGGCCTCCAGGACCGTCGACATGCCGACGACGTCCGCCCCCAGCACGCCGGCCATGCGGGCCTCGGCGGCGGTCTCGTAGTACGGGCCGGGGAACATCGCGTACACGCCGGTGACGAGCGTCGGATCGAGGGCGAGGGCCCGGGCGCGCAGCCCGGGGTCGTACGCGTCCGTCAGGTCGACGAACCGGGCCCCGGCCAGGGGAGACACCATCGCGAGGTTCAGGTGGTCGGTGAGGGCGACGACCTGGCCGAGCGGCCAGGTGGGGTGGAGCGTGCCGTTCGCGTTCGTGAGGACGAGCCGGCGGGCGCCGAGCGCGGCCAACGTCCGGACGCCGTGCACGACCAGAACCGGCCCGTGGCCCTCGTACAGGTGCGTCCGTCCGGACAGGACCAGGACGTCCCGGTCCGCCCAGCGGTAGTGCAGGATCCGTCCGGCATGGCCGGGGGCGACCGGGGCGAGGAACCCGGGCACGTCGGCGGTCGCGGCCTCGGAGAGGGGCGTCCCCCAGGCCTCCGCGGCGGGGCCCCAGCCCGAGCCGAGCACGACCCCACCCGC
>WQUE01000139.1 GCA_009785885.1 Actinomycetes bacterium | reverse complement strand
GGCGTGCTGTCCGGGCGGATCAACCCGTCCGGACACCTGCCGGTGTCCGTGCCGCGCGGTCTCGGGGCGCTGCCGTACAGCTACCTGCACGCCAAGCTCGGCGACCCGAACAGCGTGTCCAGCATCGACACCACCCCGCAGTTCAGCTTCGGGCACGGGCTGTCGTACACGACCTTCGAACTGCGTGATTACCTCGTGACAAGCGTCGACGTACCAACGGACGGCTGGATCGAGGTGCGGGTGACAGTCGCGAACACCGGGAAGCGCGACGGCACGCACCTGCTGCAGGTGTACGGCCGCGACCCCGTCGCCCAGGTCGCCCGACCGCTGCGCCAGCTGCTGGGGTTCACGCGGGTGGACGTCCCCGCGGGCGGTGCCGTGCCGGTGACGATGCGCCTCCCGGTGACCCGTCTGGCCTACTCCGGCCTCGATCTCGTCCGCATGGTCGAACCCGGCGACGTCGAAATCTGGCTGGGCTGGGACGCCGGCCATCCCGCGTGCGACCCCGTCACCATCCGGCTCGGCGGGCCGGTCGTGCCGGTCACGCCCGCGTCCCCGCGGATGTGCGAGGTCACCCTCGGCTGAGGCGGAACGCGGGGACGGTTCCGACGTTTCCGCCTCCGGCATCACCAGACCCGTGAGGGGCCGGGGCTCAGCCGGCGGCGGGCCGGCGCCACAGGCACCACACCTTCGCATGCGAGACGGTGCAGAAGTGTCCCCCAATCGGCGCTCCCAACGGGCACGCGTCACGTTGAGGGACACCTGTGACCACGCAGAGCACCGGGAAGGCGTCGGAAGTGTCCCTCAACCGCAGCAAGCCCCTTCGCAGGACCCGTTTCCCGACACTTTCACCCGGCACACGGCCCGCCGTGACACGGTCCGGCGGGTTCGCTCACGTTCTGGGCCGTTTCGCGGTGCAAACCCACCGGAACGGCATTCAGCCGTGCTCTCAGGCCCGCAGGTCCGCCCGCCAGGGGCGCTGCTTGGTCGTGAGGTGGACGGCCTCGGTGGACACGCCGAGCACCGTGAGGAAGATCGCCATGCGGATCGCCAGGCCGTTGTCCGTCTGGTGGAAGATCGCCAGGCCGGGCAGGTCGTCCACATCGGACGACAGATCGTACGACCCGGGCCGGGAGTCCCGCGGCAGCGGGTGCATGATCACGGCCTCCAGGTTCCCGGCCTGCTCGAGCATGGAGCGGTTCAACAGGTCTCCCACCAGGGACGACGCCGAGCGCTCGTCCGTCAGCCGCTCGCGCTGCACCCGGGTCGCGTACACCGCGTCGGCACCGCGCACCGCATCCACGACGCTCGGCGCGACGCGCACCCGGTGCCCCCGGGCGAGCGCGACCGAGGACACCTCCTCCGGCAGTTCCAGCCCCGCCGGGGCGAACAGGGTGAACGCGATGTCGTCGTACAGGCTCATCAGCCGGATCAGCGAGTGGACGGTCCGTCCGAACCTCAGGTCGCCGAGGATCGCCAGCCGGCAGCCGTCCATCGGCTTGCCCCGCGCGGCCAGCTCCTGTTCCAGCGTGTAGCAGTCGAGCAGCGCCTGGGACGGGTGCTCCCCCGCGCCGTCCCCGCCGTTGATCACCGGGACGACCGACGCGGCCGCGAACTGCGCCACCGACCCGACGTCGGGATGGCGCACGACGAGCACGTCCGAATACCCGGACACGACCCGGGCCGTGTCCGCGATCGACTCGCCCTTCGCCATGGACGAGAACGTGAAACCCGTTGTCGTCGTCACTTCCCCGCCGAGGCGGAGGAACGCCGACTCGAAGCTCAGCCGCGTGCGCGTGCTCGGCTCGAAGAACAGGCTGCCGAGCATCGCCCCGTCCAGCACCGTGCACACGCCGTTGCGCTGCGCGATCGGACGGACGACCTCGGCCACATCGAACAGCGCCTGCAACCCGGCGCGGTCGAACTGGGACACGGACAGCAGGTGACGCCCCTGCCCGAACGGCGGCAGCGGCACGTCACCGCTCACGGGGGGAACGCTCATTCCTTCTTCTTGCGGGCGCCCGTTTCGCGCTCCCACATGGACAGTTGCTGCTCCAGGGCCTTCATCAGCTCGAAGACCTGGCTCGGCGGGATGCGGACGCGGGACACCACGACGGCGTCGAGGATCACCTTGTCCTCATCGGCATGCGGCGGTTCGGTGAACGTCGCGAAGTCGAGGATGAAGGCGTCGGACGTGTGCCAGGCGCGGATGAAGTCGGCGTAGTTGCCACCGGCCAACTCTTTGGGCATCTTGACCTGGATCTGTTGCGTCTGTTGCTCAGCCATGGTCACCACGATACTGGGCGGAGGCAGGTCAGGCGAACGGGACCGGTCAGAACGTGATGCTCAATCCGTCCTCGCGCAGACGCACCGGCTGGGTCAACTCGAGGTGGTTCACCGTGCCACGCCAGCAGCGCAGTTCGTACGGCAGGCGCAGCTGGGCGGCCCGGGCCGCACCGTCGTAGATCTCGGCGACGCCGTCGAGCAGCCGCGCCCGGCCGGCCTCGTCCAGGCCCGCGACGCTCGTCTCACCCGCGACCATGTCGAGCATGCCCTGGCGGCTGATCGGGATCCAGATGCGGAAGGCCTGGGTCGCCGCGGAGCGGAAGTACTTGCTGGACGCCAGTTCGGCGAACGCCGCCTCGCCCGGCGCGGGCGGCATCGCGTCCGCATCGATCGACTGCATCAGCGCGATCAGGCGCCGCACCCACGGCACCGAGTCGTCCCGGGCGAAATAGCTCGCGGCGAGCACGCCCCCGGCCCGCAGCACCCGGGCCATCTCCGGCAGCGCCAGGCCCGGCGCCCACGTGGAGAACACCTGGTGCGCGACCACCAACCCGAAGTGGTGGCTCGCGAACGGCAGCGCCTCCGGCCGGGCGACGACGGGCGTGATCCGGTTGACGTACGTCAGCCGCTGGGCCCGCTGCACGTCCCTCACCAGGGCGACGACCTCGTGGCCGGCGTTCGCCAGCAGCTTCGGCACGCCCGCCGAGGCCGACACCGCCAGCACAGCCCCGTCCGCGCCGGCGGTCAACCACGCCAGCGCCGCCTCGGGGAAGTCCACGCGTGCCATGGGCTCACTCTATCCGTCGATACCGCAAGAAACCGGCGGCCGGGCCGCGGACTTTGGGCTTGATCAGGTCGTAGCTGGCCCGGATCATGTCGCACAGGTCCTCGACCGGGACGTCCCCACCGACGACGATCGTGTTCCAGTGGGTCTTGTTCATGTGGTACGCGGGCCTGACACCGGCGAACACCGTCCGAAGGATCTCCGCCTCGTCCGGGTCGCACTTCACGTTCACGCACAGGTGCCCGCCGCGCTCGAAGATGAGCGCGAAGGAGCGCCGGTTGCCCCGGTGGCGCATCACCGTCCACGCGGTCGGATCGCCGGGTTCGTCGAACGGGTAGTCCTCGTACGATGCCGGGAGGCTGAGGCAGAAGTCGATGATCTCCTGGCGGGTCATGGTCACGAGGCGCACCGCCGCCCCTCGTCCGCCCGGCGGGCCGCGAAGAACTCCCGCAGCAGCGCCTCGGACTGTTCCGCCAGCACCCCGCCGACGACCTCGGCCCGGTGCGGCAACCGGGGGTCCCGGACGACGTCCGCCAGCGAGGCGACCGCGCCGGCCTTCGCGTCGTACGCCCCGAACACCAACCGTCCCACGCGCGCCTGCACCAGCGCCCCCGCGCACATCGCGCACGGTTCGAGCGTGACGACGAGCGTGCAATCATCCAGTCGCCAGGCCCCGAGCGCGCCGGCGGCCCGGCGCAGCGCCAGCACCTCCGCGTGCGCCAGCGGATCGCCGGTCCGTTGCCGCTCGTTGCCGGCCGCGCCGACAATCCGTCCCGACGCGTCGAGCACGACCGCACCGATGGGCACGTCCCCACCCGTCGCCGCGGCGCGCGCCTCGGCGAGAGCCGCCCGCATGGGCTCGTCCCAGACGCCCATGGGGCGCCTCCTACTCGATCGCGAGGGCCGCCTCGACCTGGCGGTCGTAGCCGAGGTGGGCGACGATCGCGCGCACCAGGTCGTCGGAGTCCTCGTCGTAGCCGGACGCCATCGCCTCCATGTCCAGGTCGGACAGGCCCGCGTCGGCCAGCATGTCCAGGTCGCCGACGACGTCCGACTCGTCGTCGTCCTCGGGGACGTCCAGGCCCAGGAAGTCGATCACGTCGCGCGCGATCGGCCAGTCGTTCGACGCGACCGAGTCGTTCAGCAGCACTTGCACGTTACGTCCCCGCACGCGCACCGCGACGAAGAACTCCCGCGCGATCGACACGAACGCCAGCGCGCCCGCGTCCCCGGGCAGCCGCCGCAGCTGCTCGATCAGATCCTCCAGGTCGTTGGCCAGGGGTTTCGCGAGCGCCACCGCGACGGGTTCGCCGTCCTCGCGGTACAAGGCGATGACGAAGTCGATCTCCTCCGGGGTGGCGTCCTCGTAGTCGTCGTCCTCGTCGTCCTCGTCGTCGAGGTCGTCGTAGTCGTCGATGACGATGCCGTCGTGCAGATCGTCGTAGTCGTCCACCACGTCGTCGAGGTCGACGCCGCGATCGTCGTCATCAGTGCCGCTCACCGGTGTCCTCCTGTTCCCTCGGAACCAATGGTGCCAGACTTCGGGGCGAGCGGCGAGCCCGGCCCCACAATGGGCTTCGCATCCACCCCGGGAGGCACGCCCGGCCCGGTACAGTGGGACCCATGGAACTGCGCGTCGCCGATCATCCACTCGTGTCGCACAAGCTCACACACCTGCGCGACCAGAACACCCCGAGCCCCGTGTTCCGGCAGCTGGTCGAGGAACTGGTCACGCTGCTCGCCTACGAGGCCACCCGGGACGTCCGCGTCGAGCCCGTCGACGTGATCACGCCCGTCGCGCCGACGACCGGCGTGCGGCTGTCCGCGCCGCGGCCCGTCGTCGTCCCGATCCTGCGCGCCGGCCTCGGGATGCTGGAGGGCATGACCCGCCTGATCCCGAACGCGGAGGTCGGCTTCCTCGGCATGGTGCGCGACGAGCAGACGCTGCAACCGTTCACGTACGCCGAGCGGTTGCCGAAGGATCTCGCCGGACGGCAGTGCTTCGTGCTGGACCCGATGCTCGCCACGGGCGGGTCGCTGTGCGGGGCGGTGCACTTCCTCACCGCGCGCGGCGCCTCGGACGTGACGTGCATCTGCCTGCTCGCGGCCCCCGAGGGTATCGCCCGCGTCCGCGAGGAGGTGGACGCCGCCGGCATCGCGTGCACGCTGGTGATCGCCGGGGTGGACGAGCGGCTGAACGAGAAGGGCTACATCGTCCCCGGCCTGGGGGACGCCGGCGACCGGCTGTACGGCGTCGTCGATTGAGGTCCTGACAAGG
>WQUE01000138.1 GCA_009785885.1 Actinomycetes bacterium | reverse complement strand
GAGGCGACCGTCCAGGGGTCGCCCGAGCCGTCCGGGTTGGGCCGCGGCGCACCGGTGTCGTCCGCCGGGGTGCCGGTCACGGACGCCGTGTTCACGACCGCCGTGCCCGACCCGATCAGCGACGTGTTGGTGATCGCATCCGTCGTGCACGTGATCATCGTGGACGCACCGGCCTCCAGGAACGTGTCGATCACCGCGCCGTCCGCGCACTGCGCAGTGGTGGCCCCATGGCCGCCGCCGGTGATCGCGTCGGACAACGTCACGTCGATCAGCGGCACGTCCCCGTCGTTGGTCGCGACGATCAACCACGTCGCGGGGCTGTCGTAGGGAACCGTCGTCGCCTTCACCCAGCCGGCAGCGGCGAGGCCGGTGCCGTCGGCGGGGACGCTGCAGCCCGTGCCCGCCTGGCATACCCACTTCGACAAGGTGATCTGCGGGTGGACGGGCGGCGGTTCGTGGGTGTTCACCTCGGCGGCATCCGGGTGCGAGGCGACGGTCCAGAGGCCCGGCCCGTCCGGGTTCGGCAACGGCGTGCCGGCGTCGGTTGCCGCGGTGCCGGTGACCAGGGCGGTGTTCACGACCGCGTGCCCCGACCCGATCAGGGCGGTGTTGGTGATCGCGTCGGTTGTGCAGGTGATCAGCGCCGACGCGTCCACGTCCAGCCGGGACGCGACCAGGGCCTCGTCCGCACACTCGGGCGTGGTCGCGCCGTGGCCGCCACCGCTGAGGACGTCGGACAGCGTCACGTCGATCAGCGGCACATCCCCGGCGTTGGTCACGACGATCAACCACGTGGCGGGGCCGTCGTACGCCACGGTCGTCGCCTTCACCCAGCCGTCCGCGGCCAGCGTCTCGGCGTCCGTCGCGGCCGGGACCGCGCAACCGGTGCCCGCCTGGCACACCCACTTCGTGAGGGACACCCGCGGGTCGGGCGGCGGCGGCTCAGGCACCATCCCGGCGTCCACCGTCGGGTCGATCCAGGTCGCGGCAAGGTGCGACGCGTAGTCGGCCGGGGCGTCCGCCGCCGGGACCATGCTCGGGCCGCCGGGCGTCAGCGTCACCGGCGCACTCCGGCCGGTCAGCTCGTCGGCGTCGGAGTCGACGGCCCGGTCGGTGCCGGCCAGCGCCGTCGTCCACAGGTGCCCGGCGGGCAGAACGAAGTCCACCTGGTAGTCCCCGGCGGCGAGATTGTCGAACCAGTAGTAGCCGGCCGCGTCGGTGATCGTAGTGTCCACCACGCGATCATCGGCGTCCAGTAGGTGGACGGTCACGTCCGGCACGCCCGGTTCGCCGGCGGTCTGCAGGCCGTCGCCGTTCAGGTCGTCCCACACGCGGTCGCCGACGGCGAGCGCCGGGGAGACGGCGTTCCAGTCGTCGGTGCGCTCCGGGGTCGGGGTGCGGGAGGTGCGCCCGATCCCCGTGACGTGGGCGACGTCCGTGTGCTCGGCGCCGATGTCCAGCCCGGGCACCGCACCCGTGCAGGCGATCTCGTCCCCGATCGCGAACGGGCCCGCCCACGTCACCACCCCGCCGGCGCCGGGCCCGGCGGACGTCCCGTCGGGGAAGTCGCAGGTCAGACCGGTGAGCGCCGAGGAGCCGGCCGCGGGAACGTCCCAGATGCGGACGTCGGTGAGCGGCTCGTCGCCATCGTTGACGATCGTGAACGCGACCGGCGTCGGCACGCCGGCGACCAGCACCTTCCGGTCGGGCGCGTTGAACCGTCCCGTGATCAGGTCGTCGCCGTTCAGCGTGTCGTACTTGACGATCGACACGTTCGGTTCCGGGCTGACCAGGCCGGCGTCGACCGTCGGGTCGATCCAGGTCGCGGCAAGGTGCGATGCGTAGTCGGGCGGCGCGTCGACGGCCGGGACCATGCCCGGACCGCCCGGCGTGAGTGTGACGACCCCGGAACGGCCCGTGATCTCGTCGGCGTCTGAGTCGATGGCGCGGTCGGTGCCGGTGCGGGCCTGGGTGAAGCCGTTGCCGGGCGGGGCGACGAACGCGACGGAGTAGGCCCCGGCCGCCAACTCGTCGAACCAGTAGTAACCGGCGGCGTCGGTGACGGTCGTCCCCACGACCTCCCCGGCGGCGTCGAGCAGGTTGACCATCACCGCGGGAATGCCGGGCTCGCCCGGGGTCTGGAGTCCGTCGCCGTTCAGGTCCTCCCACACGCGGTCGCCGAGGGCAAGCGCCGGGGCGACGGCATTCCAGTCGTCGGTGCGTTCGGGGGTGGCGGTCCGGGACCGCTCGCCGATGCCGGTGACATGGGCGACGTCCGTGTGGTGGGCGCCGACCGCGAGCCCGGGCAGGGTGCCCGTGCAGGTGATCTCGTCCCCGATCGCGAACGGGCCGTTCCACGTCACCACACCGCCGGCGCCGGGCCCGGCGGACGTCCCGTCGGGGAACGCGCAGGTCAGGTGGGTGAGCGCGGCGGAACCGGCCGCGGGCACGTCCCAGATGCGGACGTCGGTGAGGGCCTCGTCGCCCGCGTTGGCGATCGTGAACGCGATGGGCGTCGTCGCGCCGGCGAGGAGCACCTGCTCGTCGGGGGCGTTGTACCGGCCCGTCACGATGTCGTCGCCGTTCAGCGTGTCGAACTTCACAATCGACACATCGGGCTCGGGGGTGATCAACCCGGCGTCCACCGTGGGGTTGATCCAGGTCGCGGCTAGGCGCGATGCGTAATCGGCCGGAGCGGAGGCGACCGGGACCATGCCCGGCCCGCCGGGGGTGAGCGTGACGATCCCGGTGCGGCCCGTCGTCTCGTCCGCGTCCGAGTCGACGGCCCGGTCGGTGCCCACAAGGGCCCTAGTGAGCAACGATCCGGTGGGGGGGACGAACGCGACCCGGTAGTCCCCCGCGACGAGGTTGTCGAACCAGTAGTAGCCGGCCGCGTCGGTGGTCGTGGTGTCCACCACGCGGTCAGCGGCGTCCAGCAGGTGGACGGTCAAGCCGATGACACCATGCTCGCCCGGGGTCTGGAGGCCGTCGCCGTTCAGGTCCTGCCACACGCGGTCGCCCAGGGCGAGCGCCGGGGCGACGGCGTTCCAGTCGTCGGTGCGCTCCGGTGTGGGCGTGCGGGACGTCCGCCCGATGCCGGTGACGTGGGCGACGTCCGTGTGCTCCGCGCCGACGTCCAACCCGGGCAGGGTGGCCGTGCAGGTGATCGCGTCCCCGATCGCGAACGGACCCGCCCATGGAACCACCCCGTCGGTGCCGGGTGTCCCGGATGTGCCGTCTGGGAAGTCGCACCGCAGACCGGTCAAGGCAGCGGAACCGGCCGCGGGCACGTCCCAGAGGCGGACGTCGGTGAGCGGTTCGTCCCCGGTGTTCGTGATCGTGAACGCGATGGGCGTCATCACGTGCGCGATCAGCACCTTCTGGTCGGGTGCGTTGTGGCGTCCGGACACGGAGTCGTCGCCGTTCAGCGTGTCGTACTTGATGATCGAGATGTCCGGGGTGGGGGTCACCAGCCCGGCGTCCACCGTCGGGTCGACGAACTCGGCGACCAGATGGGATGCGTACTCGGCGGGCGCGCTCGCGGCGGGCACCACATGGGGTGCGCCCACGGCCAGCGTGAAGGTGCCCGAACGCCCGCCGGCCTGGTCGGCGTCGGAGTCGACCGTGGGATCACTCCCGGTCCGCACGTGCGTGAACCCGTTGCCCGGCGGGGCGACGAAGGTGACCTCGTAGGTCCCCGCGGGCAGGTCATCGAACCAGTAGTAGCCCGCCGTGTCCGTGGTCGTGGTGCCCACCACGTGACCGCCCGAGTCCAACAGGTGGACGGTCACCCCCGCGACGCCCGGCTCGCCGGCGCCCTGGAGGCCGTCGCCGAACAGGTCCTCCCACACACGGTCGCCGACCGCGAACGCGTACGAGCGCACCTGCGCCGACGCCTCCTCCGACACGACCGTCGTCGGCATCGCCGGCTGGCCGGGCTCCGGGGTCCACTCGGCCCGGGCGGCCGCGGTATTCACCACGGTGTTCCCGGAGTCGAACGCGGCGATGGCCGTGATGCCGTCCGTCCGGCAGGTCCAGTGGGCGTACTCGCCCGGTTGGAGGCTCGTCCGGGATGGCGCGAGCGTGGGCGTGCATGTCGACGCCCCGTGGCCCGGCCCGCCGGCCAGCAAGTCCTCCCTGGTCAGCGCCAGGTTCGACAGCGGAACGCTGCCGGTGTTCTGCGCCACGATCAGCCACTGCGCGGACGTCCCGTTCGTCACCGTCGTCTGCTTGCCCCAACCGGCGGGCGGCGTCCCCAGCGAGGTGAAGTCGGCGTCGGCCGGCACCGTGCAGCCCGTCCCGGCCAGGCACACCCACTTCTCCAGCGACACGCCGGCCATGTCGACCATCGCGGCGTCCGCGTTCGACGGCACCATGCCGACCTCGCCCGCGTTGCCCACGAGGCGCGCGGACAGCGGCACGCCGTTCGCGTCCATCAGCGGCACCGTGACCTCCGTGGTGAACGGGGTCGCCGGGTGCAGCACCAGGGTGTTGGGCAGGAACGCGTTCGCGTTCGCGTCGTTCACCAGGCCGCCGGTGAGCGGGCCGTTCAGCCGCGTCGTGCAGGTCGTGTGCGCCGAGGCGCCGACGGCCAACGCCGGAACGCCGAAGCCCTTCCCGGCGCAGTCGCTCGTCCCCACGGCCGCCCCGTCGGACGTCCGCGCCGGGTCCGTGAGCGACACGTCGTCGGCGATGTGCGGGTTCTCCAGGGCGACATCGCCGGTGTTGACCACCGTCATCCGCCACTGGATCTGCGTCGCCCCCGACGGGATCGTGGCGGCGTCCACCCACTGGCCGGTCGTGTTGTCGATGCCATCGGGGACGGGCGCGTCGTCGCCGGTCACCGAGTTCGGATCACAGCCAGTGCCCTTCGCGCAGACCTCCTTGATGAGCCGCAGGCGGGGCTGGACGACGGCGAGCGAGCCGGAGTTCGTCGCGCTGGCGCCGCTCGGCGGGTTGTTCGGGCCGCCGAAATTGATCACGATGAGGCCGTACCGGTTGTAGATCTCGTCGTACAGCGGGCTGATCACGTAGTGGTACTCGTATCCGCCGGCGGGCGGCACGACGTCGTGGATGGCCGCCTGGAACGTCCCCACACCGTGGCACCACAGGCCCAGCACGGTGCGGGTGCCATTGCCGGTGACCATCGCCACGTCCGACTCGGGCGCACAGGCGCTCGACCCCGGGTAGTACGTGAAGTCCTCCATGAAAGGCGGCATGGACGTCTCGGCGAACAGGCCCGCCTTCAACGACCAGGCGCCGTTCGGGGTCATGTCGGGGTTCGTCCCGGCGCGGTCCTGGCCGGCGCCCATGCCGCCGTACACCTTGAGGCTGTCCCCGGCGAACAGG
>WQUE01000137.1 GCA_009785885.1 Actinomycetes bacterium | reverse complement strand
CGCTGCGCGATCCACGCCGCAACCTGCTTGAACGCCCGGTACTGGAGCAGCCGGGCGAACAGCAGGTCCCGCGCCTCCAGCACCGCGATGTCCTCTTCGTCCTCGACGACGCCCCCGGGCAGCAGCCGGGCCGCCTTCATGTCGAGCAGCGTCGCCGCGACCACGAGGAACGAGCTCGTCTGGTCCAGCTCGAAGGATTGCGCCGCCGCGGTGATGTGGGCGATGAACTCGTCGGTGACTCGCGACAGGGCCACCTCGGTGACGTCCAGCTTGTGTTTGGCGATCAGCTGCAGCAGCAGGTCGAACGGGCCCTCGAAGTTGTCCAGTGTGAGCGTGAACGCCACACCCGCCGGTTTGTACGGCTCATCGGCGCGGCGGGGCGCGCCGGCGCGGACACCCGTCGCGGGGCTCACGGCGTGCCCCTAGGCGGCCCGGGCGGGGCCGCGGCCCGGGCACCGGGCCAGAACCTCACGGGCAAGGGTACGGTACGAGGCGGCGGCCGCGGATGTGGCGGCGTACGTCGTGATCGGCTCGCCGGCCACGGTCGTCTCCGGGAACTTCACCGTGCGCCGGATCACGGTGTGGAACACCAACTCCCCGAACGCCTCCAGGACGCGCTCCAGCACCTCCCGGGAGTGCAGGGTGCGGTGGTCGTACATGGTCGGCAGGATCCCCAGCAGTTCCAGATGCGGGTTGAGGCGATCCTGGACGGTCGCGATCGTGTCGGTGAGCAGTGCGACGCCGCGCAGTGCGAAGAATTCGCATTCGAGCGGGATCAGCACCTTGTCGGCGGCCGTCAGCGCGTTGATCGTCAGCAGGCCGAGCGAGGGGGCGCAGTCGATGAGGATGAAGTCGTAGCGGTCGCGCACCTTGTCCAGCAGGCGGCGCAGCGTCTGCTCCCGGGCGACCTCGCTGACGAGCTGCACCTCCGCGGCGGACAGCTCGATGTTGCCCGGCAGGATGTCCAGCCCATCGACACCCGAGGCGAGCAGCACGGCGTCCACGTCCACGCCGCCGCGCGGGATCAGCACGTCGTAGATCGAGTGCTCCAGGGAGTGCGGGTTGACGCCGAGGCCGACCGACGCCGACCCCTGCGGATCGAAGTCGACGAGCAGCACCCGCCGCCCCGTCTCGGCGAGCGCCGCGCCCAGGTTGATCGCGCTGGTCGTCTTGCCGACGCCACCCTTCTGGTTGCACAGGGCAACGATCAGGGCATCCTTCGGTGCGGACGGGTCGATGGGCGCCGGGGCGGGCAGGTCGGGCCAGGGGCGTCCCGTCGCGTCCGGCTCGCCGGGAGCCGGCATGGGCGACGGTTCCTCTTGACTCACCGGCGTCGGACCTTTCGCCATCGGACCATCCTTCCTCATCGCGGGCACCTCCCCCGGGTCGCCCGCCCTCAAGACTAGCCGACCCCGGTCGCCGCACGGCCCGGACGCACGGCGTGCGCCCGGGGGTGGGCCGTCGCGTACACCTCCCGCAGATGTTCCACGGTGACGAGCGTGTAGATCTGCGTGGTCGTGACGTTGGCGTGCCCCAGCAGCTCCTGGACGACGCGGATGTCCGCCCCGCCGTCGAGCAGGTGCGTCGCGAAGCTGTGCCGCAGGCTGTGGGGCGAAATGTCCGGGCCGATCCCGGCCGCCTCCGCCCGCCGCCGCAGCACCCACCAGGCGCTCTCCCGGGACAGCCGTCCTCCCCGGGTGTTCACGAACAGGGCCGGGGTTCCCGCCTTCGACCGGGCCACAAGGGAGGGACGTCCCCGCACCAGCCAGGCTTCCAGCGCCGCCCGGGCGTAGCTGCCGAGTGGCACGATCCGCTCCTTGGCGCCCTTGCCGAAGAGCCGCAGCCCGGCGTCCACCTCGGGGAGGACCCCCGCGACGTCGTCCACGTCCAGGCCGACCGCCTCGCTGATCCGGGCGCCCGTCCCGTACAGCAGCTCCAGCAGGGCGGCGTCGCGCAGGCCGACCGGCGTGTCCCGTTCGACGCCGTCGATCAGCCGCTGCACGGCGTCGATCGTCAGGGCCTTCGGCAACTTCCGGCCCAGCGTGGGACCGGCGACCTGCTCGGCCGGGTTGCCCGGCGTGATCCCCTCGGCCTGGGCGAACGCGTGGAACGTCCGGACGGCGACGACCGCCCGGGCGACGCTCGCCGGGGCCAGCCCGTCCCGTCCGTCCCCGCCGCCCGCGAGCAGACGCTGGTACGCGGTGATGTCTGGAGTCGTCACCGTCTCCAGCGACGCCACGCCCCGGCCGGCCAGCCACGTCAGGTAGCGGGTCAGGTCGCGCCGGTACGCGGCGATGGTGTTCGGCGAGCGGCCGCGTTCGACGGACTGCTGCGCCAGGTAGTCGCGCAGGACGCGCCGGAGCGCGCCCGGGATCTCATCCGTCGAGCCGGGCATCCTGGAGGACCTTGTTCTCACGCGCCGGCCAGGGCGCGTCGGCTGGGCGCAGGTCGTCGACGGTGTCCTCGGCCAGGGCCAGCTTCAGGGTCGTGCACCCCAGGATCAGGGCAGGATTGTTCACCCGTCCCGCCCGGATCGCGGCCATGATGTCGTCCAGGCCGACCCAATCCAGGCCCATGTCGGCCTCCTCGCCCTCGACGGTGAAACCGTCGGGGCGCCCGGTGTGCGTCAATCCGCGCGCCAGGTAGATGCGGGCGATCTCTTGGCTGATGCCGGGCGAGGAGACGAAGTCCACCAGCACGCGCCAGTCGGTGGCGACCAGGCCGGCCTCTTCGGCCAGTTCGCGGCGGACCGCGTCGAATGCGGGCTCCCCCGCCTTGTCGAGCAGCCCCGCCGGCGGCTCGACCAGGCGTGCGGCCACGGCGTGCCGGTACTGGTGGACGACCGCGACGCGGTCGTCGTCGTCCAGCGCGATCACCGCGACCGAGCCGGGATGGCGCAGGTACTGCCGGGACAGGCGCTGGCCCTCCGGCGAGGTGATGACGTCCTCGTCGAACGCGGCCACGGCCCCCCGGGCCAACTCCGTGTGACGGGAGACGGGCCAGGCCTCGGGTGCGTCCCAACGTGCCCCCATGTCAGGCCGCGTCCGCCGGGGTGTTCGCCGCCTCGTGGTGGTGGATCGCGGCCTCGACGAGCCCCCGGAACAGCGGATGCGGCCTGGTGGGCCGCGACTTCAGCTCGGGGTGCGCCTGCGTGCCGACGAAGAACGGGTGGACGCTGGTGGGCAGTTCGATGTACTCGACGAGGTTCCGGTCGGGCGAGTAGCCGCTGAACACCAGCCCGGCCTGCTCCAGCCGTTCGCGGTACGCGTTGTTCACTTCGTAGCGGTGGCGGTGGCGCTCCTCGACCCGCGACGCGCCGTACAGACGCGCGACCAGCGTGCCCTTCACGAGATCCGCCTGGTACGACCCGAGCCGCATCGTCGCCCCCATGTCGCCCTCGCCGGACACGATGTGCCGCTGCTCGTCCATCGTGGCGATCACCGGATCGGTTGTGTCCGGGGTGAACTCCGAGGAGTCGGCGCGCGGGATGTCCGCCAGGTGACGTGCCACCTCGATCACCATCGCCTGTAGGCCGAGACATAGCCCGAGAACCGGTATGCCCTGCTCGCGGGCGTACTGGACGGCGCCGACCTTGCCCTCGACACCCCGGATGCCGAAACCGCCCGGCACGACCACGCCGTCGACGCCGGCCAGCTGCTCCGCCGCGCCCTCCGGCGTGTCGCACGCGTCGGACGCGACCCACCGGATGTCCACCTTCGCCCAGTTCGCGAAGCCCGCGGCACGCAGCGCCTCGCTCACCGACAGGTAGGCGTCGGGCAAGTCGATGTACTTCCCGACGAGGGCGATCGTCACGGTCACCTTCGGGTGGGCCACCCGGTTCAGCAGGTCGTTCCACACGGTCCAGTCGACGTCGCGGAACGGCAGGTTCAGGCGGCGCACGATGTAGGCATCCAGGCCCTCGGCGTGCAGGACCTTCGGGATCGCATACAGCGTCGAGGCATCCGGACAGGAGATCACGGCCTCGTCGTCCACATCGCAGAACATCGCGAGCTTATGCTTCAGCGACTCGCTGATCGGCCGGTCGGAGCGGGCGACGATCGCGTCGGGCTGGATGCCGACCTGGCGCAGCGCCGCCACGGAGTGCTGCGTCGGCTTCGTTTTCATCTCCCCGGACGGCCCGATGAACGGCATGAGCGACACGTGCAGGAAGAACACCCGGTCGCGGCCGATGTCCCGGCGGATCTGGCGTGCCGCCTCCAGGAAGGGCAGCGACTCGATGTCGCCGACCGTGCCGCCGATCTCGTGGATCACGACATCGTCGTCGCGCTGGGCGACCCCGAGCATGCGCTCCTTGATCTCGTTGGTGATGTGCGGGATCACCTGCACGGTGTCCCCGAGGTAGTCGCCGCGGCGTTCCTTGGCGATCACGGTGCTGTAGACCTTGCCGGTCGTGACGTTCGCGTCGGCCGTCAGATTCCGGTCGAGGAAGCGCTCGTAGTGCCCGATGTCGAGATCCGTCTCGGCGCCGTCGTCGGTCACGAAGACCTCGCCGTGCTGGAACGGGTTCATCGTGCCCGGGTCGACGTTGAGGTACGGGTCGAGCTTCTGCATCGACACGCGCAGCCCCCGGGCGACCAGGAGATTGCCGAGCGAGGAGGCTGTGAGCCCCTTGCCGAGCGACGAGACGACGCCGCCGGTGACGAAGATGTGCTTGGTTTTGCTTGCGACTCCCACGGGGTTTCAGCCTATCGGATGGGGTCAAGCCGGCGCATCAACCGGGGCGCGGCGTGTCCGAAAACGCACCCGGCGAGGCGCACCGGCGCGTGATCCCGGGCACACCGGCGAGGCGTTAACCCGTACACTCGTCGGCGTGACTCGACCCGACGACACGAGCGGCCTGGTCCTCGCGGTCGCCGCCTACGGCGCGTGGGGCGTGTTCCCCCTGTTCTTCCATCTGCTGGGCCGCAGCGGCTCGCTCGAGATCGTGGCCCACCGCATCGTGTGGACGCTCGTGTTCTGCGCGATCGGCGTGACCCTGCGGCGCACGTGGCCCGGGGCGCGCGCCCTGTTGGCCGACCGGCGCCTCGTCGGGACGCTGCTGGGTGCGGGCGTGCTCGTCAGCGTCAACTGGCTGATCTACGTGTACGCCGTGCTCAGCGGGCACGTCGTCGACGCCGCCCTCGGCTACTTCATGAACCCGCTGGTCACCGTCGCGCTGGCCCGGCTCGTCCTGCACGAGACGGTGCGTCCGCCGCAGGCGGTCGCGCTGGGCGCCGGCCTGGTGGCCGTGCTCGTGATCGCCGTCGGCGCGGGCGGGGTCCCGTGGATCGGACTCGGCCTCGCGTTCTCGTTCGGGTTGTACTCGCTGGCGAAGAACCGCGTCGGGCACGC
>WQUE01000136.1 GCA_009785885.1 Actinomycetes bacterium | reverse complement strand
GCCTCCGGACTCGTGGAGCATCCGCCCGCACCTGCACCGGGCACCGGCCAGGGGTTCATTGCCGCCTTCGACTGGCGTGGCGCGTCGTGGCCCCCACCGAACCCGTCGACGCGGCAGGCCGGGCCTCCACCCGTCCCCTCGGCCGAGCCGCCCGTCGTCCCACCGCCTCCGCCCGTGCCGCAGCCACCTCCCTCGCCCACCCCGGCCGGACCTGTCGTGGCGCCCCCCCAGCCGCAGCCGGCGCCTGCGGTGCCCGTCCCCACCTTCGTGGCGGCCCCGTCGCCTCCCGCGCCGGAACCGGCCGCGTCGCCGCTGGAGGATGCCGACGACATGGGCGGACACACGATCCGGCGCTCCCGGCTTCCGGCGACCGGCGAGATGGTGACGGCCGTCGTGTGCCCGGCCGGCCACCTCAACCCGCAGTTCGCCGAGTTGTGCCGCCTGTGCCGTGCGCCCATCGCGCCCCAGACACCCCGGCAGGTGGTGAGGCCATCCCTCGGCGTGTTGCGGTTGTCGAACGGCGTCGTCCTCAACCTCGACCGTGGCGCGGTGCTCGGCCGCAACCCACGGCCCGTGCCCGGCGTCGAGGGGCCCCCACCCAGTCTCGTACGGATCAGCGACCCCACGCGGGACGTGTCCAGTCAGCACCTGGAGGTGCGCCTGGAAGGCTGGTTCGTCACGGTGCGCGACCTCAACTCGACCAACGGCACCGAGGTCGCGCTGCCGGGACGTCCGCCAGTCACGCTGCGGGCCGGTGAGCCGTTCACGATCGAACCCGGCACCAAGGTGATGCTCGCGTCGGCGTTCGAGTTCACGTTCGAGGCAGGGTCGTGACCGCTCGTTCCCAGCCGCCGGTCATCCCAGGGTTGGTGTATCAGGAAGACCTGGGCACCGGCGGGTTCGCCGACGTCTACCTCTATCAGTCGCAGGCGCCGAAACGCCTGGTCGCCGTGAAGGTGCTGCGGACGACGGACGTGAAGGACCGCCTGGTGCTCCGTTTCACGGCGGAGGCCGATGTGATGGCCGCCTTGGAGCACCCCAACATCGTCCGGGTGTATCACGCCGGCATCACGCAGGACGGCCGGCCCTTCATCGAGATGGCCTACTATCCGTACGAGTCGCTGGCGGAGGCGTTGCGCCGTGGGCCGTTCAGCGTGCCGGACGTGCTGCGCATCGGCGTTCAGCTCGCCAGCGCCGTGGAGACGGCCCACCGGGCCGGGCTGCTTCACCGCGACATCAAACCCGCGAACGTGCTCACGGACCGGTACGGCCAGCCGGCGCTCACCGACTTCGGCATCGCGTCACGCCTGAACGAGGACAACGACGAGGACGCCGGGCTGTCGGTGCCGTGGGCGCCGCCGGAGGCCATGTTCTCGACCGCGCCCGTGGACCCGCGCTCGGACGTCTACTCCCTGGCGGCGACCCTGTGGCACCTGCTCGTGGGGCGGGCCCCGTTCGAGGTGCCGGGCGGGGACAACCGGCCGGTCGCCATGATGGTGCGGACGCGCGATCTACCGCCACCCTCGACGGGGCGCGGTGACGTGCCCGCCTCATTGGAGCGGCTGCTGGCGTCGGCCCTGAGCAAGGATCCCCGCTTTCGCCCATCGACGGCCGCCGACTTCGCCCGGGCTCTCGGCTCGATCGAGGAGGAGTTGCGGCTGCGGCCGACCCCGTTCATCGTCGAACGAGACCCGGCGGTGCATGCGGTCACGCCGCCGGTCGCGGTCATCGACGACGAACGTACCCGCCGCCATACCGCCCCGCAGGTGGTGCCGGCGCAGGAGCAGTCCGCTCCGCCGGTCCTGCAGCCGTCCGAGCGCCGGGCCCTGACCCCGGTGGAGGTCGCCGCCACAGTCCGCCGCAGCGGCACTCCCGTCCTCGGCGCCCAGGGCCCCGCCCAGGCTACGGCGGCCGTCGGTGAGGAGAAGAAGCCGGACGACGAGTCGTCGCGCCGCCGTGTCGTCGGCCCGGTGGTTGCTGTCGTCATCGCCGTGGTGGTGCTCGCGGGTGGGGCTGGGCTGCTGGCTCTCCACGCGAGCGGGCGTCCGGCCGAGTCGCCCTCGCCGTCCATGAGCCGCTCGGTCGGTCCGGTTGTCGGCGCGAACCTGCCACCCGGGCCTGTGACGATCACGTGCGCGCGGAGCGCCGATCAGGCGACCGTGACCTGCACGTGGACCTACAGCAATGCCTTGACCACCGATGCGTATCGCGTGCAACTGCCCGGCGACCGCGTCGAGGCGAAGAGCACCCCCGAGTGGTCGGGGCCGGCGCCGGCGGGGGCACCGTACTGCATCCGGGTCAAGGTTGTGCGTCAAGACGGCAAGTTTCCAGCAGAGAACTGGTCAGAGGAGGGATGTGCCTGATGGTGACGGTGACGTTCTGCGGCGAGGAATACGCGGTGCCGCCGGAGGGGCGATTTACGATCGGCCGTGAGGGCGATCTCGTGCTCGACGAAGACAATGCCTTCATGCACCGCGTCTTCTTGACCATCGAGTACGAGGGCCCGATGTGGTGGCTCAGCAACGTGGGCTCGCGCCTGTCGGCGACGGTGCTCTCGCGCGAAGGGGGATTCCAGGCGTGGCTGCTGCCCGGCGGACGCGTGCCGCTGGTGTTCCCCGCCCTGGCCGTGTGGTTCACGGCGGGCGAGACGACGTACGACTTCGAGGTGCTGCTCGACGATGCACCGTTCCAGCCGACCGCTCCGGGGGTCGCCGCGGCCGAGTCCGGCGACACGATCGGCGAGATCAGTCTGACCGGCGATCAGCGGCTTCTCCTGGTGGCGCTCGCGGAGGACACGCTGCGGCACTACGACCGGGGCGCCGGAACCGTGCCGCGGTCCGCCGAGGCGGCGCGGCGGTTGGGCTGGCCGATCACGAAGTTCAACCGCAAGCTGGACAACGTGTGCGCCAAGTTCGAGGACTTGGGCGTGAGGGGCTTGCACGGCGGTCCCGCGCACCTGGCCCTGTCACGCAAGGCGCGCCTGGTCGAGTACGCCCTCGGCTCCCGCATCATCACCCCGGACGATCTGGCGCTGTTGCCCCGCGTGGGACGCTACCAGCGGCCGAGTGGTGTGGTGCCTCCGCCCGACGGATCGGTGAGTTCGTAGGGGGGGGTAGGGGAGTCCTCCCCATGGACGGCCGTGGTCGGCCGCTGCTAGTCTCTGCCCTGTATCCCCCGGGCGGACGGGTGGCAAAGCCGAGGAGTGGCCGTGGGCTTCACCGGTATGTCGGTCGAGGACATCGACCGTGCGGCGGTGCTGTTGCGCGGACAGGGGCAGGAACTGGAGTCGGTCCGTCAGCAAATCGACCGCTTGGTGCGCGAGGCCGGAATGCACTGGGATGGGGCCGACCTGCGGGCCTTCCGAGGCACCTGGGCGACCGTCGCACCGAAGATGCGAACGAGCGTGGACCATCTGGCCGACATGTCCAAGCACCTGGTCCGTCAGGCCGATGAGCAGCGTCAGGCCAGCGCGCCGCGACCGGGCTCGATAACAGGGTTGCCCCAGGGGCCGGGCGGAAGCCCATCGGACGTGATCGAGCCTCGACCCTGGCACTCGGACTTCGAGGCGAAACTGGCGGCACTCGGGGTCTCGCCCGACGATGCGCACGCGATCGAACTGATGGTGCAGAACGCCCCACAACCGTATCGCGACGTCTTCGAGAAGTACGTGGGCGATGTGAAGTACGCGACGCTGCCACCACCCGGTAACCCCAACTACCGGGGACCGGCGTACTACTGGAACGGAACCCTCTGGCTGTGGACGAATGGCCAGGGTCCGGACTGCTTCGCCCAGGACGGGGGAGGCCCCTATGCCACGTTCTTCCATGAGTTCGGCCACGCGGTCGACGACCTGTCGGTGAACGGCGTCGGCAACGGCACGGAGGTGGGCGCCACGCGCGTCGGCGATGTTCACCTGGGTCCGTTCACGCTGCCAGGCAGGAGTCTGGACCAGACCATGCGCGACGACGTGCGCACCACCTTCACCGACCGGCTCTACGCCCAGACCGATCCGGCGCTGCCGGAGGCGCAGCGGCGGGCTCAGGCCGAGCGCCTGGCCTACACGCTCATGGTGGGCTCGAACGGTGAGACGACCGAGAGCACCGAGTCGGCGAACGACTGGGGCTCGGTCGACTACAGCAACGAGTTCACGCCAGCCGACCTCGAGGTCTTGCGCAAGACGCAGGCTCAGCTCGACATCGACGTCTTCGGGCCGCGCCCGCTCACGCGCGGGCCAGAACGGACTCCCGTCCTGGACGCGCAAGGCCGGCCGATCGTGGTTTCCGATGTCGGCGTCTCGGACGCCTACTCGGCGATGACCGGCAACGCCGTCGTGGGCGACTGGGACGGCGACGGCAGTGCCGACCGGGTGGGAGGTGCGTGGTCCCACGAGGCCGGGTACTACCTGTCGATCGACGACAACCCGAACTCCACCGTCGACACCCTGAATGACGGCTTCTGGCCCGGAGGGGCGCGGATCACGCAAGGAAATGGCGCCACCGAACTGTGGGGCAACTACTTCGCAGCCCAGATGACGGGCAACATGGACGCCGTGGATCGGATCGCCAACGAGATGCCCAACGCCGCCGGGGCCCTGACGACGATGGCAGGCCAGATGTGATCGCCGCGAGCCGAGTCCGCCTCGCCGGCGCGGGGGCCGCAGCCCTCGCTCTGGCGTTCTTCGTCACCGCATGCCACCCAGGAGGAGCGCCCATGACCACCGGACCCACCGATTCCAGCCCGATGCCGCGTCTCACCGTTCCGGGCGTGGAACTGGCCAAGGACCTTGTGTCGACCTGTGGCCTGACGCCGGACCAGATCGACATGGTCAACGTGCCCGCGTTCATCGCGGACACCTTCGGGATCTACCGCCCCGACCAGGGGTGGCCGTGCGACCAGATCCCCGCCAGGCTCGCCGCCTACCATGCCGCCCACGGTGACTCGTGGACGTACCTGCTGGGCAACCCGGCGTTGACGCAGGGTTGGCCTCCGCTCATGGACATGCGCCGGTTGGCGTTCATTTCCATGACCACGGCCATCGTCGTCGATGCCGAGCGCGGGCTCGTCCTGAAGGGAACGTCGCTGCCGGCCTTCCCGGCCGGCGCCACGTCCGCGCCGCTCACGCCTGCCAGCGAGACGGAACTGACCACGTGGCTCGCCTCCTGGCTGGGGCGTTGGCGTTTCACGGACCGGGACTGGCAGCGAGACCCGGCGGATCCTGTCCTCAAGAGCTACAACTGGCGCCTGGCGTGGGACTATGGGGACGGGACGCTGTATCGCTGGAGCGCGGACGAGGGGTCGTTCGGGGCCACGGAGTCCGACCTGCGCGAGTTCGAACAGTGGCTGACCGCCTGGGCCGCCTGAGGTTGCCGCCC
>WQUE01000135.1 GCA_009785885.1 Actinomycetes bacterium | reverse complement strand
ACCGCTGGTTGCTGTCAAGGGCGCACCGGCTCGTGCGCGAGGTCACGGCCCGCTACGAGGACTTCGACACCCAGCACGCCGGCGCGGCGATCTCGGCGTTCGTCGACGAGGCGTCGAACTGGTACGTCCGGCGGTCCCGGCGGCGCTTCTGGGACGGCGACCCGTCCGCGCTGTGGACGCTGCACGAGGTGTTGGGCCTTCTCACGCGGCTGATGGCGCCGCTGACGCCGTTCATCACCGAGCGGGTCTGGCAGGACCTGTACGTCGCCTCCGGGACGGACGGCGGCGCGGCGTCGGTCCACCTGACGTCCTGGCCCGTCGCGGACGAGGCGCTGATCGACGAGCCGCTGGAATCGTCGATGGCGCTCGCCCGCCAGCTCGTCGAGCTGGGACGCGCGGCCCGCGCCGAGGCGAAGCTCAAGACTCGCCAGCCGCTGGCCCGCGCGCTCGTGTCGGAACGCAGCCTCGCGGCGCTCTCGGACGAGCTGAGGGCCGAGATCCTCGCCGAGCTGAACGTCGGGCAGTTGGGGACGTTCCGCGCCGCCGGCGACGTCGTCGACCACACCGCGAAGGGCAACTTCCGCATCCTGGGCAAGCGGTTCGGGCAGCAGACCCCGCTCGTCGCGGGAGCGATCGCGGACGCCGACGCGTCCCGGCTCGCCGCGTCCCTGGCCGGGGGCGGGACCGCCCGTCTCGACGTGCCCGGACTCGGGCAGGTCGAGCTGACAAGCGACGACGTGCTGCTGACCGAGCGTCCGCGGGAGGGCTGGTCCGTGCTGGAGGACAACGGCGAGACCATCGCCCTCGACCTGGAACTCACCCCTGCCCTCGTCGCCGCCGGCGTGGCCCGCGAGGTCGTCCGCGCCGTCCAGGACGCCCGCAAGGCCAGCGGCTTCGACGTGTCCGACCGGATCCGTCTGGTGTGGGCCGCCTCCGACGAGACCACCGCACAAGCCATCCGCGCCCACGCCGACGAGATCGCCGCCGAGGTGCTGGCCACAGCGATGTCGGAGGACGCGGTGCTGGCGCCCGCCGACGGCACGTCCGTCTTCGGCGAGGACGGCCTCGGCGCCCGCTTCACCGTCGCACGCGTGTGAGACGGGCGACACCGAGTCACACGCCCCAGGGCGTGGAACGACGGTTTTCGCCAGGTGCGCGGGCGACGATGCTGAACGTCAGGGGCAGGCGCTCGGGGCGGTCGGGCAGCGCCCACATGCCGGGGTAGTCGGGATGCGCGCCGAGCACCAGGCCGGGGGCGAGGCGCCACTCCATCGCCGGGTACTCGTCGAACGCCTCGATGACAAGGCCCGCCGCGAGCAACGAGCCGAGGATCCCCTGGCCTGGGTCGCGTGGTGCGCCGCCCACGCGGACCCGGCGACGGTGCCGGACGGGCGCCTGGTGGCCGAGGAGTGGCTGCTGATCCGTCCGGACGACGGCCGCATGCTGGGCCTGGTGAACATCCGTCTCAGCATCGACGACGACTACGTCCGCGAGTACGCGAGTCACACCTCACGGGGCACGACGATGGAGCGCTACTGGATCGCGCCATGATCCGACCCACGGCACCGGGACGACCTCGAGTTTCGCCTCGCTCTTCGTGGCATCTTGACAACCACATGACAAAGATCATGCAACATGACACACATGGGATGTGAAGCTGTCACATGGATGTCAACGAGCTTGTCACAATGCGGACGCCCGTCTGCGCAGACCGACCCGCACGCGCTCCGGGACGTCCGGGGCGGCCTCCAGCGCGTCGAACCCCATCAGCGCGGCCCCGACGAGAGGCGGGTCGGTGACGATGACCGCGTGGGCGCCCGGGGCGCGCTCGGCCAGCAACCGGTCGACCGCCTGGAGCAGGCACGCATATCGCGGGGCGATGACGCCGCCGCCGAGCACGACCGGGCACGGCTGCCCGAGCACGCCGAGCCGGCGCAGTGCGGCCGTCGGGCACGCCACGATCTCGTCGGCCTGGCGCTCGACCACGCGGGTGGCCACATCGTCGCCGAGATCCACCGCCTCGAAGACCAACGGCGCGAGCGAGCGGATGATGCACGTCCTGGCCATGCGCGCCCGACCAGGTCACGCTCGAGTGGCTTCGGTTGACGGACTGGGCCATGTGCGTCGCGAGCGGGCGGCCCAGAGAGACCTGGCAGCCGTCGTGTCCGACCGCGGCGCGACACGCGGCGCCCCGCTCGCTTGGAGCCGCCATGATTGAACGCACTGGTTGCGTGTTCATGCATCGCAAGTCCGATGCCGATGCCTATGTGGCCCTGAATGCCGCCACGGGGGCGCTTGCCATTCTGGATCCGCCAACAGCGGCGCTGGTCAGAACGCAGGCCTTCCAGTCGGCCGGAATGGCAGGGACTGAGATCGCCGCCCTCTTCACTGCGACAACTCACCTGCAACCGACCCCCCCCCGTCCCTCTCGATTGAGGTCACGAGACAGTGCAATCTGCGCTGTCCGTTCTGCTACCAGAATGGTTGGCCCGACGAAGGGCGTATGAGCGCCGGTGTGGCCGACGCGGCGGTCAGGTACATGTCGCTGCTGCCCCAGCAGTTGGGGGCGGAGAACATTGGGGTCTCGATTATTGGCGGCGAGCCGCTGCTGGCCGAGGAGATTATTCTCCGGATCGTAGACCATGCCCAGGCCGATGTCAATGGGCGAGTCTCGTTTCATGTCGACACGAACGGAACGAGGTCACTCAAGCGCCTGTTCGCCCACGCCGAGCGCATGACGGCAACGATATGCCTGTCACTTCCGCCTGACCACGCTCAAATGAGGTATCGGGGCGGCAAGGACACATCTGCGCGAGCGCTTGAAGTTATCGGCGAGTTGGACCCCGCAACACCTGACAAGGGTGTCGTACTCAGATACAACGCACACCGCACCAACGTGGGCCAATTCGAGAAGTTCGTCGAGTGGGTCACCGCAATGAAACTCCCCGCCGTCCAGGGCATTCGAGTCGCGCGCCTGGAGCCATACACATTCAACACCTCATTCAACCTATCGTTGGACCAGGATGAGTATGATCACTGGCGGTTGACCACAGCAATTCCCTGCCTCCTGCGACATGGTTGGCCGCCGGGCGAACACCTCATCGGTCTGCGCACGGTGTGTCGGGCCTACACGCCAGGGTCCCCAAAGGTGAAGCACGACGGTTCAGTGATCTCCTGTGAGCCACTGTTCCCGGATGGGCGGTCGGAAGATGGACGAGTCCTGACCATTGACGACCTCTGCGAGAACGTCGACGCATTGCGCGCGGCGAACCCGCGACTCGCGAGGCACCCGAAGGACAACGCTGAATGCCGCGCCTGCGATTGGGCCTTCGCGTGCATGGGCAAGATCGGCTGCAGATCGGGTCGCTGTCCGCCCGACAGTGAATTCCAGGCGTACACCAGATTGGTTGAGCTGGTCCTCCGCCAAGATCTGCCCGCATCGGCGGCACTCATTCGCGCTGCGATATCCGCGTCTGAGCCTGTCGCCGAACAACAGTAGCCATCGGGCAACGTGTGAAAGGAGGTGATGAGATGCAGGTCATCATCGACGCTCGGTCGGCATGCTTCGGCAAGCAACCATGCCTCCCCGGCCTTCAAGGTTCATAGCACATGACACCGGAGCCAGGACTGGGGCCGCCGTGACGTAGGCTGGTTTCCGCGCCATGGCGGCCCCACCACGTCGCACAGAAGGGAGACTGTCGATGGGGCGTGGCCGAATTCCTCGAAACCGGCCTGCCTCCAGGCATGCGCCAGCGCGACCCGGCATTACATCGCGCGCCTCCGCCCCTGCCTCAACCAACGGTATGTCAATGGACGGGCGACGCGAAGGCAGGCCGGGGGCGGGTAGACACTCCTTGGCCCTGTGGTTGGTGGCCAGCTCGGTCGCCACGTTGGGGGGTGGTGTGTGGAGCTTCTCGGCCCGGTGGATAGCCGCTGGGGAGGGTGGCGGCTTCGCCGGCTCCGTGAGCGCTTTGTCGACGGGCGCCATCACAGTCATGCTGCTCCTGGGGGGTGTCCTCGCCGACCGGCAGGGCCAGCGGTCGCTTCTGCTCAGGACGACATGGGCGTCCCTTGGTGTGGTTGTCGTGTTCGCCGCCCTGTATCTGGCCAAGGTGCCAGTGAGAGAACTCCTCATCGGGCAGGCCGTGGCGGCAGGAGCCATTGCCGGGTTCGAGGCGCCCTCGACGGGCGTTTTCGTGAGACAGTTGGTGGAGCCAGGCCAGGTCGCCCGGTCGATGTCACTGTCGACCACGTTGAACCAGACGGCCTCGCTCCTGGGCCCGGCCCTGGGTGGAGTGGCTGTCGCGGTGGGTGGTCTCCTGGTTGGACTGTCCGCTGAAGGTCTCGGCCTGCTGACCCTGTTGGCGGCACTCGCGATCGTGCGACCACTGGACGTGGAGCGCCGCCCAGCCGAGCCTTTGCACGCTGGAATCGCCGCCGGCCTCAGGGGTCTGATCCATGACCGACTCGTCCGACGTCTGCTGATCTCGGTGGCGCTGGTCACGGCCGCCTATCTCCCTCTGGTCGGTGTGCTGATTCCCCTCGTCGCTCGGCAGAGCGGTTGGTCGTCACCGCAGATGGGCGCCATTTCTACGGCGTGGGTAGCAGGCTCGCTTGCCGTGAGTGGTCTTGTCGCGGCGTTCGGACCGGTCCGACGCGTCGTGATACCGATGGCCGCGGGTCTGACACTCGCAGCCGCCGCAGTGGGTGCGATGACCGTCCTCGGCGGCATGGCGGCTGCAGCGGCCTGCACCGCCCTGGCGGCCATCGGCATCTCCCTCTTCACCAGCCACGTCATGCCGCTTTTCGTCCTTGCCAGTCCGCCCCACCTTCAGTCACGCTTTCAGGCCGTCCTCGGCATGGCCCAAACAGTGCCCATGGCGGTGGGCGGCCTGGCGTTCGGGTTCCTGTCGGACGCCTTCGGGGCAAGGCGCCAACTCGGGCTGTGCGCCGCGCTCGGGTTGGTGGCCCTCACATCCCTGCTCACCGGTCCGATCATCCAGGCAAGACTCCCCGAACGGGGCAATTCGAGCCTCGACCCCAGGACCGACGAGACTCCATCCCCATGAAGCAAGAACGGACCAGGCTTCTGCTTCACGGTTCAGGTCAACCCTGAGTCGCCAGCTGTGGGTGCCGGGCGAATCGCCGCGCGACGTGGGCCGGGCACGAACTCCCCTGCTAGCTGCGCGACCGGACGGGAACCCCAGGGGTTCGTCCCTCAGTCGGCGCACCGTGGTCCACACCCGGCCCAGGGATGAGGTAGCGCGCCTCCCGCCGACAGCCGAAACTTATCCACAGGTTCGTCCGGGTCGAGAAGTTATCCACAGTTCTTGCCCGAGGGGCGGCGATTTCGGCCGGCGATCACCAGATTGT
>WQUE01000134.1 GCA_009785885.1 Actinomycetes bacterium | reverse complement strand
CCCAGTTTCCTGGTGTACCCGGTATCATGATGACCCATGCGTGAGACGAAGACTCCGGTCCTTGCCTCACACGGGCGACCCGTGCCCGACGACGCCGGCTGGGCGGGGCTGCCGCGGGGCGCGGCCGGTGGAAACCCGACCGGCTCCATGGTGCGCATCATCGCACCGTCCGAACCGGCCGCGGACCCCGCACACCGGTCCGGTGGAGGTCGGCGGGTCGGCTCCTTGACGAAGCCCGAGTTCGCCGTGCTGGACGCGCTGCGCGACGGCGTGCCCCAGACGCAACGCCAATTGGCGGCGCGCACCGGCCTGTCGCTCGGCTACGTGAACCGGGCCGCCCGGCGTCTTCGTACCGCCGGACTGCTGGGCGAGGAGACGCTCACGCCGGCGGGCTGGGACGCGCTGGAACCGTACCGGGTGACGGGCGCGATCATCCTGGCCGCCGGGCCGGCGTCCCGGTTCGTGCTGGGCAGCCGCGAACGACCCAAGGGCCTGCTGCTCGTCCGCGGCGAGGTGCTGATCGAGCGGCAGATCCGCCAGTTGCGCCAGGCGGGCATCCCCGACATCGTCGTCGTGGTCGGCTACCGCCAGGAACAGTACTTCTACCTGGAGGACGCGTTCGGGGTGCGGATCGTCGTGAACCCGGACTACGCGCACCGCGACAACAGTTCGTCGCTGCGGGCCGCCGAGGCGTTCCTCGACAACTCCTACATCTGCTGCTGCGACCACTACTTCACGAGCAACGTGTTCGAGCCGTACGTCTACCAGAGCTACCACGCCGCCTGTTGGCAGGACGGGCCGAGCGAGGAGTGGGGCGTGCAGACGAGCCCCTCGGGACGAATCACGACCGCCGCGCCGGGTGCGACCGACACCTGGATCATGACCGGGCAGGCCTACTGGGACCGGGCGTTCAGCCAGCGGTTCAAGGCCATCCTGGACAAGGTCTACGACACACCGGCGACGGCACCCAAGACGTGGGAGGCGATCTTTGCCGAGCACATCGACCAGCTGCCGCTGCACCTGCGGAACTATCCGGCCGGCAGCATCGCGGACTTCGACGATCTCGACGACCTGCGGGCCTTCGATCCGGGGTTCGTCGTGAACATCGATTCGGCGATCCTGGACAACATCTGCACGACGCTCGCCTGCGCCCGGACGGATCTGGCCGATTTCACCCCGATCACGACGGGGCTGACCAACCTGTCGTTCCGGTTCCGCGTCGGCGGCCACGAGTACGTCTACCGCCATCCGGGCGCGGCAACGCTCGGCCCCATCGACCGGGCGGCCGAGGCGCAGGCCGAGGCGGTGGCGTCCCGGCTCGGGCTCGACGACACGTACATCCACCTCGATCCGGTCGCGGGGTGGAAGGTGTCCCGCTATGTCGACGGGGCCGAGGCGTTCGACCACCGCGATCCCGCCCATCGGCGCGCGGCGCTGCGGGCCATCCGGACGCTGCACACGTGCGGGGAAACGATCGATGGCACGTTCGACCTGTTCGAGGAGGCCACGACCCTCAAGCGGCGCCTGCTCCGCGACAGCGGCCTGGGCGGACGCGGACGCCTCGACTTCCCCGACTTCGCGATCCTCGACGAGCGCGCGGCCCGCCTGAACCGGTGCTGCCAGTCGGACGACGTCCGCCCCGTGCTGTGCCACAACGACTTCTACGCCCCGAACATCCTGATCGCCGGTGAACGTGTGGCGCTGATCGACTGGGAGTACGCGGGCATGGGCGATCCGGCCGGCGACCTCGGCACGTTCATCTGCTGCTCCGACGCCACAGACGACGAAGCGCTCGACGTCATCGCGACGTACTACGGCCGCCCGCCCACGCCGGCGGAACTGCGGCACGCGATCGCCTACGTCGGCCTGGCCGCGTACTACTGGTGGCTGTGGGCACTGCACAAGGACGCGTGCGGCGAGCCCGTGGGCCATTGGACGTATCGCTGGTACCGCTGTGCCGCCGACTACGGCAGACGCGCCCTGGCCCTCTACGGACCAGACGAGGACGGCCCCGGGCCCGCGTCACGGCCCATCGGCGCAGCGGTCGCCGGATTGCGCCGGGTGCGCTGACCGGGCGGTCCTCGGTGTCGACGGGTGTGGGCCGGGCGCGCCCTCACTCCGGTTGCTGCTCGGCGTCGAGCTGTTCCCGCTTGGCGCGTTCCAGCTTCTCGATCTCTTCCTGGGTCAAGGTGCCGGCCTTGTCGGACAGCCGGTGACGCATGATCGTGACGTAGTAGATCGCCAGCACGACCATGATGCCGCCGAAGATCTCCAGCGTGATGACGTTCGGCGGCAGGACCACCGCGATGCTGATGTACAGGTTCCAGGCGATCGCCACGATCGCGACCGGCAGCCAGAATTTCCCGAGGTTCCACGGCCCCCTCTCGGTCCACCGGCCTGTCGCCCGCGCCCGGATGGCCAGGATGATGACGACGAAGTAGCCGAAGTAGAAGCCCAGGGTCGCGATCGAGGTGACGGTCGACAACACCGAAGCGCCGATGGTCAGGGCCGCCATGCAGACCGTGCCGACGATCGTGGCCATGTAGGGCGCGCCGCGGCGGGAGACCTTCTTGAGCTGGCCGGAGAACGGCAGGTTGCCGTCGCGCGCCAGGGAGTAGATGACCCGCTGGAACACGGTCATGCTGGACAGCCCGCAGGCGAACTGCGCCACGGCGATGATCGCGAGCATCAGCAGGCCGAGGTTCGAGCCCAGGACGTGCTGGATGATCCACGTGGCCAAGCCGGTGGTTTCCATGATCCCCTTGATCTCGCCCATCGGCGGCAGGGCGGAGATGAGGCCGAACAGGACGAGCGAGCCGAAGATGAACGAGGCGACGACCGCGATGACCATGCCCCACGGCACGGTGTGCTGCGGGTCCTTCGTCTCCTCGCTGACATCGGCCGACGCGTCGAACGCCGTGAGCGTCCAGGCCGACATCAGGATCGCGGGCAGGAAGGCGAGGAAGAACTTCGCACCGCCGAGCCCGATGTTGCCGTCCGGGGTGTCCGTGCTGAAGATGTAGGAGATCGGGTGCGCCCGGCCCAGCCACAGCAGCAGCGTGAACAGCAGCACCGTGCCGATCATGTGGAGCCACACGCTGAAGTTGTTGAACCACGAGACCAGCTTGATGCCGAAGATGTTCATCACGGCCTGGAGCGTCATGACGACGACCGTGATCGTGACGATCGTCGCGGTGTTCATGGTGAGACCGAACCAGCCCGATCCGGCGAGCAGCGTGCCGAGGGAGAAGTCGATCGCGACGGAGACCGCCCACCACGCGATCATGTTGATCCAGCCGACCCACCAGCCGACCTGCGGGCTGCTGAGGTGGCGTGCCCAGGGATAGAGGCCGCCGGCGAGGGGGAAGCTGGACGCCATCTCACCCATGGACAGGGCGTTGAACAACTGGAAGAACGCCACCACCACCCACGTCCAGTAGGCGAAGCCTCCGACGAGGGAGACGCCGTACCCGAACATGGAGATGAGACCGGTCAGGATCGAGATGATCGAGAACGAGATGGCGAAGTTGGAGAAGCCGCCCATCTGGCGGAACAGCTCCTGCTTGTAGCCGAACTTCGCGAGGGTTTCGACATCGTCGATCGCCTGCTGATCGTGTTGGGTCGACATGGCGCTACACCACTTCCTGTCTACTCTGGGTCTCTACTTCGAGCCGGTCCCGGTGCGACTGTCCGGCGCCCGTCCGGCCGCTGCCACGGCGGCTTCGTCGTACAGGGCGAGCGCCCGCTCGCCGTACTCCTTGGCGAAGCGGTACCACAGGTAGGTCCACTCCCCCACGGGTTCGCCGCAGGCGTCCTTGTACAGGGCCCACACCCACCAGTAGTAGCCGGCCAGGCCGACGTAGCCGACGAGGTGGCGCAGCTCTTCCGGGGTGGGCGGGCGGCCGTAGTACCGCTCCAGCGTTTCGAGCGCCTCGTCCCACGTGTAGTCGGAGCAGCAGATGAACACTCCGAGGTCGCTGCCGAGGTCGCCCATGCCGGCGTACTCCCAGTCGATCAGCGCGACGTCGTCGCCGTCCAGCAGGATGTTCGGCGCGTAGAAGTCGTTGTGGCACAGCACGATGGGCCAGTTGTCGGCCCGGCAGTAGGCGTCGATCTGCCGGGCACGTTCGCCCATGACCGCGAAGTCGGGAAAGTCGATGCGGCCGCGCCCGTTCACGCCGGTGCCCTCCAGCAGCCGCTCGGTCAGGTCTTCCGCCTGGGGCATCAGGTCGAAGTCGTTCGCGATCGTGCGTCCGCACGTGTGCAGGCGCCGTATGCTCGCCAGCGCCGCCCGCACGTGCCGGGGATTGTGGTAGCTGAACGTCTCGGCCTGATCGATGTAGCGCGACACCTTCCAGCCGGTCAGCGGGTCGAGGTGGACGAACGTCGAGTCGAGCCCCAGTTCGGCCGCGACGATCTCGGCCTGCGCCTCGGCGGCCCGGTTGAGGATGCCCTGCGTCGCCACGCCCGGATGGCGGTACACGTAGTCCTGCCCCCGCGCACTGAACCGGAACGACATGTTCGTCAGGCCCTCGGTGATCGGTTCGAACCCGGCCAGCTCGGCGCGGCGACACCCGAGCGTGTGGCAGATGTTGTCCAGGATCGCCGAATCGATGTTCCGGATGAAGCCCGGGTCGAACGCGCGCAGGTCGTCCAGGGTGTCGAACTCGTGGATGACGCCCGGCGGGTACCGGCGCGCGTCCAGGACCAGTTCCTTGACGTGGTCGGCGTAGATCGCCTCCCACAGCTTTCCGGCCGTGTCCGGGTGGTGATAGACGGTGTCGAGGATCTCGCGGAAGCGCTGCGAGAAGGTGCGATCCCAGTACGCGTGCCCCATCATCACCCACGCGTCCGTGCCCTGGCCCGGCGTGACCCCGGTGATCCGGCCGGACGGGGCGATCTCCAGACCCCACTCGTCGGACGGGCCGTCGCACCACACGGCCGCGTAATAGCCCCGGTACACGTAACGCTCGAACGGGTTCCGCGTGAAGTAGTTGTCCGAGCTGCAGACGTACGTGTTGTCCAGGCGGTCCTCGACGGCCCGGATGGAAGAGTTGTTGTTGCGGTCCGCGTACTCGCGGTTCACGACGATCTTCACGCCGAACGCGTCCTCCAGGTACAGGAACTGCTCCTGGCGGTAGCCGACCACGACCGTGATGTCGGTGATGCCCGCCTCGCGCAACTGCCGGATCTGCCGCTCGACCAGCACCTCCCCCCTGACCACGAGCAGCCCCTTCGGGCGCTCGTAGCTCACCGGCGCGAACCGGCTGGACATCCCCGCCGCCATGATGACCGCGCCCGTCACCCGGTAGGGTGCCAGCGCGATCCGGCCGGCGGTCGTCACGGCCTGCCCGTCGAGGAGCCCGGACGCCCGCAACCGCCGCAGCGTCCCGTTGA
>WQUE01000133.1 GCA_009785885.1 Actinomycetes bacterium | reverse complement strand
TGACGATCAGGATGTACGGATCGTCCAGCACGGCCTCCATGCGCTCCGTGTCGGTCACGAAGTAGGCGCTGATGTAGCCCTTGTCGAACCGCATGCCCTCCGTCAGCTCGAGCGTCAGGCCGAAGGTGTTCGACTCCTCGACCGTGATCACGCCCTCCTTGCCGACCTTGTCCATCGCCTCGGCGATGGTATCGCCGACCGTCGTGTCACCGGCCGAGATCGACGCCGTCTGGCCGATCTGCTCGCGGGTCTCGACGTCCACGGCCATCGCGTTCAGCTGCTCCACGAGCGCCGCGACGGCCTTCTCGATGCCGCGCTTCAGCTCGATCGGGTTGGCGCCGGCCGTGACGTTGCGCAGGCCCTCGCGGACCATGGCCTGGGCCAGGACGGTCGCCGTCGTCGTGCCGTCGCCGGCCACGTCATCGGTCTTCTTCGCGACCTCCTTGACCAGCTCCGCGCCGATCTTCTGGAACGGGTCGGCCAGTTCGATCTCCTTCGCGATGGACACGCCATCGTTGGTGATCGTCGGCGCGCCCCAACTCTTCTCCAGCACGACGTTGCGGCCCTTGGGGCCGAGCGTCACTTTCACCGCGTCCGCCAGGACGTTCATACCCTCTTCGAGGGCCCGGCGTGCGGTCGAGTCGAATTCAATGAGCTTTGTCACCCGGGTTACCTCCGGTGTCCGCGGGGCCGCTTGGGGCCCCGACTGGGTTGATGTCTCGATGTCTCCGGATGGCTCGCCGATGCCCGCGACGGACGGTCTTGCGACCTCACCCCCGAGCCCTCCGGGTGGCACTCTGGTGGTCAGAGTGCTAACTCCTTTTTAGCACTCGACACCCGAGAGTGCAAACGGCGGGGTGCCTTGGGGGACGCCGGGACGGGTCCGTCAGTTCGCCAGGAGCCAGTCCAGCAGCTCGGCGGTACTTTGCCTGTCCACGCTGCCCATGGCCATCTGGCGGATCACCCCGCCGGCGTCCAGGAAGAAGTGCGTCGGCGTGGCGGTCACCGCGAAAGCCGACGTGATGCCGCCGTTCGGGTCGACGACCTGGGGGTACGTGAGCCCGGTGCGCTGCGCGTACGCGCTGACGGTCGGCTGGTCCTCCTGGACGTACACGGCGAGCACGTGGACCCGGCCCTCGTACGCCTGCGAGAGCGCCTGGACGTCGGCCGCCTCCGCGCGGCAACTCGTGCACCACGTCGCCCCGAAGAGCAGCCACACCGGTTCCCCGCGCAGGTCGGACAGGCGCACCGACGTCCCGTCGATCGCCGCCGCTGCGAAGTCGGGCGCGAGCGCCCCGATGGTGGGGGCGACCTGGCCGGGCGACAGGCTCACCGGCACGTCCGTCACGCCCGTGTCCGCCGCCTGCTTCCACGGCTGCTTGATCAGCAACAGCGCAGCCACGATCACGATCGTCGTCAGGGCGATGACGATCACGTTGCGCAGCCCGACCCGCTTGGGGGGGACCGGCACGGCTGGGGATTCCATCGGGGAGGTCATGATGCGTAGGAGTGTAGACCGCCGAAGAAGTAGTTGCCGAACAGGGTGAACAGCACGGCCACGAACGCGATGACCAGCAGCCACGACGACCGCGTGCCGCGCCAGCCCCGCACGACACGGGCATGCAGGAACGCGGTGTAGATCAGCCACGTCACGAGAGCGGCCGTCTCCTTCGGGTCCCAGCTCCAGTACTTGCCCCAGGCCACGTTCGCCCACAGCGCCCCGAACAGCAGCATCAGCGTCCACGGCGGATAGGACACGATCGCCGCCTTGTAGCCCATGTCGTCGAACTGGTCGCGGGCGATCTTCAGGTGCAGCTTGGGGTACGCCAGGTACAGCGCGGCACCGGCGAACGACACGCAGGCCGCGCCGCTGCCCAGAATCGCGAACCCAACGTGCAGCGTCAGCAGCGAGCTGTTCTGGAGCGCGGGGACGAGCGGCTGCACGTCGTTGCCGACCGACAGCGCGTACGCCAGCATGATCGCACCCACCGCCAGCGCGACCACCGACAGCACCCGCACCCTGAACCGCCAGAACGCCACGAGGGACGCGAGCACGATCGCCCACACGAACGCCACCCCGTACTCGTGCATGTTCGTCAGCGGGCTGCGACCCGTGACGATCGTCCGGCCGATGATGTACCCCGTCAGCAGCACGCACGCCACCACGGTGAACCCGGTGGACAGGGTGCCGATGTTGAGCGGCGCCCTCGGGACGGCGGGCTTGGCGGCCGGGACGGCGGGCCGACGGACGGGTTCCTCCGCCTCGTCATCCAGTTCGGCCAACTCGTCGACCGTCCGCTCGACCACCGCGGTCGCCACCGTGGACGCCCCGGCACGGGCGGTGGCCTGCGGTTCCACCGCCGAGGCGACCTCGGGCGCAGCGGCCTTGGCGGGCGCGGCGGCGACACGCCGGCGCGGGGCGCGGTTCTGCGAGGTCACGACGACGAGGTCGATGATCAGCGCCAACACCATGAGGACGAGCGCCGCGTACAGCAGGGTTTCGAGGAATGACAGCATCAGTGGTTCCTTCCGTCGAACCAGGTCGGCGCCTGGTTGGTGAGTTCGGTGAAGTACGAGCGGTTGCCCGGGTCCTCCTTGTCGGCGGAGGCGAGCAGCAACCGGCCGTCCTCGGCGCGGACCCACAGCCGGCGGTGACGGCACATGAACGTCACCGTCATGCCGGCGACCAGCAGGATGCCCCCGACCCACATCAGCCAGGTGCCCGGGTCGGTACGGACGAGGATGCCCGTGTAGTGGCTCTCCCGCTCGAACGTGAGGGTCAGATCGCCGTACGTGATCGACGCGCCGGGATCGACGGGGGCGATCGCGTCCATGGCCGTCGGCTGGTCGGCGCCGTCCGGGTACACGACGAAGATGACCTGCCCCGGGAGGAGCGATCCGGACGTCAGCGGGACGCTGGTCTGCCCCGACGCCGGCGTCTCCACCTGGACGTTCAGCCCGAGGCTGTCGATGCGGAAGATCCCGACGGACAGGGAACCGTCCGTGTTGGTGTACTCCTGCGGCACGGTGCCCCGGAACAGCACCGTCCCGGTCGCATTGGTCGCGCTCACATCGAGCGAGAAGCCCTCCGGGGAATACTGGTGGAACGTCCACGGGCCGTACACCAGCGGCGAGTTGACGCGGACGTCCTGCTCGGCGACGACGGTCCCGCCGTCCTCCAGCACGACGTGCGACACGTAGTCGGTGGGCCGTCCGGTCGCCGCGTCGGCGGTCTGGTTGTACGAGGTGACCTTCACGGCTAGGGACGACCCGTCGGCGACGGGCACCCCCGCGCCCCCGATCGGCACGTTGAGCAACACCGACGTCCCCGTCAGCCCGCTGACGAGGAACGCCGCCATGATGATGAGGAACGACAGGTGGGATGCCGCCGTCCCGAACGGCCCCCAGCCGAACTTGTCCGCGTACAGCGCGGTGTCGCCGTCCTCGATCACCCGGTAGTGCTGCCGGCGCAACCGGGCGGCCGCGACTCCGATCGCCGCCTGCGGCGAGGCGATAGCCGGCACGCTGGCGCGATACCGGGCGGCGGTGAAGAACCGGGCGCTGACGTGCGTACGGGGATGGCGCCAGCGCTGCCACAGCTGCGGCAGCCGGTGCACGGTGCAGCCGGTGATCGAGATCGCGAGAGCGGCCACGACGACGTAGAAGCCCACACTGCTGAACATGTGGAACGCGCCGGTCACGCGCAGGACGCCGGTCAGGTCCGCGTACTTCGTCCGCGCCTGGGCCAGGAAGTCCGCCCGCGCGGCCGGGTCGTTCCACGCCGGCGCCTGGTCGACGAGGACGCCGATCAGCACCAGCACCGCCATGGCCAGGATGATGACCACGCCGAGAACCTTGGAGTACGTGATCTGGTACAGGCGGTGGAAGAAGTCGCCGATGGACACCGCGGTCTCACCATCGGACGCCGGGACGTACGCGACCTCGGCGTCCGCGCTGTCGCCGGCCCCGGGCGCGTCCTCGGCGGTCCCGGAGGCCGGGCCGGCGACGAGGATCGCCGCGTCCGGATCGCCCACGCCGGCCCCGGGCGTGGCGTCCGGGACCTCCTCCTCGGGTGATGTCGTCATCCCGCCTCCTTCACCGTTGTCCCATGATGAGGGCCGCCCAGGCGGCCACGCGTTCGGACAGGTTCGCGATCAGCACGAACCCCACGAGGATCAGCAGCAGGCCGATCACGATGTTCACCCCGCGCTGGTGTTTCACGAACCACGACAGGCGGCCCGCCACGGAGCTGACCCCGGCGCACACCAGCACGAACGGGATGCCCAGCCCGACCGAGTACACGAGCAGCAGCAGCGCCCCCTGGGCGACGGAGCCGCGCACGGCGGCGAGCCCCAGCACCGCCCCGAGCGTGCTCCCGATGCACGGGCTCCACCCGGCCGCGAACGTCAACCCCAGCAGCACGGAGCGGCGCAGGCTGGGTGCCTGGCTCGGGTCCGGTGAGTACCACACGCGCAGCACACGGTCCAGGAAGCCGATCTGGATGAACCCGGCGGTGTGCAGGCCCAGGATCACCAGGATGATCCCGCCGGCGATCCGCAGCCACGAGCGGTAGCCGCCGACGAACCACCCCACCAGGCCGATCAGGCACCACACGGCGACGAACACCGCGGTGAACGCGGCCATGAACGCGAGCGCCTGGCCGACGGCGAACCACCGCCGAGGCGTCTGCCCCGTTGCGGCCGTCTGTCCCGTCAGGTAGCCGACGAACACCGGCACCACCGGCAGGAAGCACGGCGAGGCGAACGAGAGGATCCCGGCCCACAGCACGCTGAGCACCGACAGGGAAGCGCCCGTCATGGCCGCCACCGCCGCGCATCCGGCACCTCTCCCCCACGCCGTCCCACGTCTAGCCTCCCGGGGTCGAGGCCGGGGCGGGCGCCGGGGTCAGGTCGCTGGGCGACGCGGCGTTACCGGGACACACCTGCGGCATGAGGCCCGCCATGTGGCTCATGATCTGGTTCGCGTTGTCGCCCGTGGGATCCAGCGAGATGACCGTGTTCCAGGCCGCCTGGGCGCTCGTGCAATCGGGGACGTCCAGGGCCAGGTAGTAGAAGCCGAGGTTGTACCAGGCGTTCTCGTTGGTGGGGTCGAGTTGCGTCACGGCAAGCCACTGGTCACGGGCGCCGGCAAGATCCGCCGGCTCCTCGCTGTAGAGAAGGACCCCCAGTTCCAGGCGCGCGTCGGCGTCGTCCGGGTTCGCCGCGATCGCGGCCCGCAGTTCGGCGATGCGCTGCCGCGGGTCCACGGTCGACGACGGGACGGACGAGGCGGTGGGAGCGGAGGTGCCGGTCGTGGCCGGTGCGTTCCGGCCCACATTGGCCAGCCAGGACCCCAGCGTGACCCCGACGAGCACCGCGACGGCGATGCCGACCCAGCCCCACAGGCGCC
>WQUE01000132.1 GCA_009785885.1 Actinomycetes bacterium | reverse complement strand
CACGAGCGGGGTGCTGGGGGGGTGGGCGGCGTGGGCACACGTCGTCCACTAGGGTGTGGAGCGTGTCCACATCGGCACCCACCCCGTCCACAGGGGGTGTGGACGATGGCCCTTGCAGGACCCACCGGGAGGGCGCTACCGTGGCACGTCGAGTGGCGCGGGCGGCGGGTGAGAATTGTCGGTGGCGTCCGCCAGAGTGGTGTCGTGGCCGGGCCGAGCCGGCCGTCCGGCGGTACGAGACGGTGCGAGGGAGGGCGCATGATCGACGAGTTCGTGTTGGAGGCTCCGCGCGCCGACGTCCCCCCCGACCGGCTCCCGCCACAGGACACCGCCGCCGAGCAGGCGGTGCTGGGCGCAATGCTGATGAGCAAGGACGCGATCGCGGACGTCCTCGACATCGTCGACGGGCGGGACTTCTATCTGCCGAAGAACGAGATCGTTTTCGATACCATTCTTGAGTTACACGCACACGGGGAACCGGCCGATGCCATCACGGTCGCGTCCGAACTGGAGAAGCGCGCCCAGTTGGCCCGTGTCGGCGGGCCGGTGTATCTGGCCGACCTGGTAGGCGGGGTCGGGATCGCGGCCAACGCGGCCTACTACGCGCAGATCGTGGCCGACAAGGCGGTGCTGCGCCGCCTGGTCGAGGCGTCCCTCCGGATCGCCCAGATGGGGTATCAGGGGCAGGGCGATGTGCGGGACATCGTCGACACCGCCCAGCAGGCCGTGTACGAGGTGTCCACGGGCAAGACGAGCGAGGACTACCAGCCGCTGCACGATCTGCTGGAGCCGACGTTCGACGAGATGGAGGCGATCGCGAGTCATGGCGGGGCGCTGAACGGCGTGCCGACCGGCTTCGTCGACCTGGACGAACTCACCAACGGCCTGCATCCGGGCCAGATGGTGATCGTGGCGGCCCGGCCATCGCTCGGCAAGTCGACGCTGGGGCTCGACTTCGCCCGGTCGGCCTCGGTGCGGCACAACCTGACGACGGCGTTCTTCAGCCTGGAGATGTCCAAGACGGAGATCGTGATGCGGTTGCTCTCGGCCGAGGCCACCGTGTCGCTGAACCACATCCGCAACGGGCACATGACCGACGACGACTGGGACCGGATCAACGCGAAGATGGGGGCGATCGAGGGCGCGCCGCTGTTCATCGACGATTCACCGAACCTGACGATGATGGAGATCCGCTCCAAGGCCCGGCGCCTGAAGCAGCGGTACGGGCTCAAGTTGGTGATCATCGACTACATGCAGCTGATGAGCTCGGGCAAGAAGGTCGAGTCCCGCCAGCTGGAGGTGTCCGAGTTCTCCCGCCAGATCAAGCTGTTGGCGAAGGAGCTGGACATTCCGGTGGTCGCGCTGAGCCAGCTGAACCGGGGGCCCGAGGCGCGCGGGGACAAGAAGCCGATGCTGTCGGATCTGCGCGAGTCGGGGTCGCTGGAGCAGGACGCGGACGTGGTGATCCTGCTGCACCGTGAGGACGCCTACGACCGTGACAGCCCGCGGGCGGGCGAGGCGGACTTCATCGTCGCCAAGCACCGCAACGGGCCGACGGCCGTGATCACGACGGCCTTCCAGGGCCACTACAGCCGTTTCGTCGACATGCAGAAGTGAGGGAGGCACGATGAGCCAGGCTTCGGAGATCGTCGGTCTGTTCGCTCTCGACGTCGCCCGGGCCGTCCAGACCGGCCTGGAACACCGCGACGACTGGGGCATCCAGGTGGGTGTCGTCGTCCCGGCGGACTTGGCGGACCTGGGGCCCGATCGCGTCTGGCTGTTCCCGGTGGCGGCCCCGGGGTCGACGGCCGACGCCGAGCCATCGGCGATGGTGCAGTTGGACGAGGCGGTGTCGTCCCTGGTGATCCGGTTGTTCGGCGACCTCCGCGCGCTGGAGGGTCCCCAGCCTGTGGCCTTGCGCATGCAGGTCGACGCAACCGACGGCGCCACCGATCTCGATTTCGCCTACGAGGATCCCGGCGTCGATCCGCTCGACCCGGACGACGTCTCGGCGTGGCTGGACGAGCTGTTCGGTGAGTCGTGACACGGCAGAGCCGGCGCCCCTGGGAGCGCCGGCCCGGTCGGTTGATGAACGATGTGATCAGTCCCGTCGGCCTACAGCGGGATGATGTGGCGGCCGTACTCGTGGTTGAGGATCGTCCCGAACGAGGTGTACAGGGCGGAGGAGGCGCAGATGATGCCGATCCAGCCGGCGACGTGCAATGCGGTCGCGCTGCCGGAGAAGTTCGCCACGGCGAGCGCGGCGAACAGCAACACGAGCGTGCCGAACACGACCTGCAGCGAGCGGGCGTGTTTCAGCGTGCCGATGAACATCACCAGCGAGAAGATGCCCCACACGGTGAGGAACCATCCCATGTCGAGGCCGGCGGCCTTGTCGCCGAGCGGCTTCCACCAGATGATCACGAGGCACCACCAGAACAGGCCGTACGCGGAGAACGCGACGGCGCCGAACATGTTGTTCACGATGAACTCCATGATGCCGACGATGATCTGGGCGAGGCCGCCCATCGCGAAGCCCATGGCGACGATGGTGACCGACAAGCCGAAGAAACCGGCGTTATGAATGTTGAGCAGCATGGTCGTCAGGCCGAAGGCCAAGAGCCCGAGCGGGGCGCCATTGGCGACCTTTGGTTCAGCAGCGGACATAGCAACACTCCTTTGTGATCACGGGGGTGATTATCGGATTGTGATGGGGGAGCAGGGGCGGCCCTGGCCCAGCGGTTCGCACCACTTCCTCGATACTCGGCAACCTAGCATGGTGGACGCCGCCGCGTGGGCGTTTTTGCGAGACCCGTTGTCGGCTGTCATCACCCGGTGGCGTGCGCCGGACCCCGATTGCCGCGCCGACCAGACCAATCACGCGTCTTTCCGCCCAGTCGGCGCCGCAGGGGTCCGCTCACGGCGCAAGAGGTGCGGGCGGCGGGGCGGCCAACCAGGCGTCCACTGCGGCCAGCCAGACGCGCTTGTCGGCCTCCGGGGCGAACGACGCCCGGATGCTGGCGGCCGCCAGGGCGGCCAGGGCGGCGTCGGTGAGGCCGTGGACGTCCCGCGCGATGCGGTACTGGTCGGACAGGCGCGCCCGGAACAGCAGCGGGTCGTCCGCCCCGAGGGCGACCGTCGCCCCGGCGGCGAGCAGCGCGTGCAGGGGCACGTCGGCGAGGCGGGCGTAGACGCCGAGGTGGACGTTCGATGCGGGGCACACCTCGAAGGCGATCCCGGTGCGGACGAGCTGATCGAGGAGACGCGCGTCCTCGGTCGCCCGCACACCGTGCCCCAGCCGGGCCGGGTGGAGGGCATGGGCGACTTGGCGGACATGGTCGGCGCCGCGCAGCTCGCCGCCGTGCGGAACGGCGCGCAGTCCCGCCTTGGCCGCGATGCGGAAGGCACCCTCCCATTCGGGGGTGTCCCCCGCCCATTCATCGTTCGACAAACCGAAACCCACGACCTCTCCGGGCCCGGTGCCGGCGTACTTGGCGGCGAGGCGGGCGAGCGTGCGTGCCTCGATCGGATGGCGCATGCGCGAGGCGGCGACGATGATGGCGACCTGGAGGTCATGCGCGGCGGATGCGGCGCGGGCCTCGTCCAGGACGATTTCCAGCGCGCCCGCCAGCCCGCCGGTGAACGGCGCATAGCTGGTCGGGTCGATCTGCAACTCGAGCCGGCAGGCACCCTCGGCGGCGTCGCGGGCGGCCGCCAGACGGACGACGGTGCGCAGGGCCAGCTCCGAGTTGACGCTGTGACGGGCGGCGTCGTACGTGCGCTGGAAGCGGTACCAGCCGCGCGCGGTCGCGGGCACGGACAGGGCGTGCTCGTCGTGGAGCTGCTCGGGGAGGCGCTGCCCGGCACGTCGCGCCAGGTCGGTGAGGGTGGGCACGTCGAGAGAGCCGGTGAAGTGCAGGTGCAGGTGCGCCTTGGGGAGTGTGTCGAGGTTGCGGCGGCCTGGCGGATCGGGGGTGCGGACCCATTCGGGCGCCTCAGGCATGGGGACCCATGGTGAAGTGCGGCGCGCGCTTGGCGACGAACGCCGCGAAACCTTCCTGGGCGTCGGGAAGCACGGCGTTGAGGCTGACCATGGGCACGGCCAGTTCGTACGCCTGCGCCTCGGGCAAGCCCACCTGGGCGTAGAAGGTCTGTTTGCCCAGGCCGCGGGCGTACGGGCTGCCCTCGTCCACAAGCAGCCGGATGAGCGACGCGACGGCGTCGTCCAACTCGTCGTCCGGGACGCAGCGGTTCACGAGGCCCCACTGGGCGGCCACCTCGGCGGTGATCGCCTCGCCGGTGAGGGCCATCTCGAACGCGCGCTTGGGCAGGACGGCCCGGCTCACCGCAACCAGCGGTGTGTGGCAGAACAGGCCGCGCCGGATACCCGGCAGACTGAACGTCGCCGACGACGCGGCCACCGCCAGGTCGCAGCTCGCGACCAGCTGGCAGCCGCCCGCCGCCGCGGGACCGTGGACCCGGGCGATCACCGGCTGGGGGATCGCGCGGATGGCCCGGATCATCGCCACGCACGCCTCGAAGAACGCGGTGGCCTGCGGCAGCGTCAGCCCGACGAGTTCGCCGAGATGGTGGCCGGCGCTGAACACCGGGCCGCTCGCGGCCAGGACGACGACGCGGGCCTGTGTGGCACCGGCCTGCGTGATCGCCGCCGTGACCTGATGCATCATGTCCAGGGACAGGGCGTTGCGCGTGGACGGATTGTCCAAGGTGAGCGTGGCCACATCGGGCGTGGTTTCCAGGCGAACGAGTTGCACGTTCCCAGTATCCCCCAGGAGCGTGGTGTAATGGCGGTGGGCCCACTCCGTCCGGTCCGGAAGCGAGAGCGATGATGCACTCCCCACTGCCTGGCGTCGGCGTCCCCGTGCTCCTTCTCGTCTCGCTCCTGGCCGGGTGCACCGCCCGCGGCGCACCAGCGTCCAGCCCGTCCGGCTCCGATGCCGCCTCGCCGGGCGTCCTGTCCGGGCCGACCGCCTCGGGTGCGCCGGCGGCCACGTCGAGCCGTCCGAGCGCGACCGCGTCCGCTCCGCAACCACCGGGGGACATGGGGGTCGTGTTCGTCGCCCAAACCCTGGTCGACGCGTTCATGGGGACGACGATCACCGTCCAGCTGGCCCAAACCGTGTGGGTGCCGGCGGTGGCGGCGACGCCCGTGACGCCGGGTCCCGTGCGCATGACGGGCATCCGAATCCAGGTGCGCTCGGACGCGTCGCCGGAGGCCCCCGCCGTCGACGGGAGCGGCTTCTCCCTGATCGCCGCGGACGGGGCGAGCACCGCCCCCTGCGCCGCCCTGCCCACGGGCGGGGCCGACGAAGCGCGCAGCCTCGCCGTGCTGGCGGGCATCGCGGGCGACCGACGTTACACGTTCGACCCGGCGACCGGCGGCGGTGAGGGGTGGATCG
>WQUE01000131.1 GCA_009785885.1 Actinomycetes bacterium | reverse complement strand
CCCGGCACGTGGTTCTTCGACCCGGCGATGACGACGATGGGGGCGATCGGCGACCTCGGCGTGCACAAGACCGACCTGATCCACTTCCTCACCGGCGCGCGCGTCGTCCAGGTGAGCGCGAAGCTCGCGACATGCGAGAAGAAGGACGCGGCCGGCCGGCCCATCCCCGTCGACGACCACGCCGTCGCCGTGTACACGCTGAGCAACGGCGCGGTCGGCACGATGACCGCGAGCTGGTGCCGCCACGGAGCGGAGGACAACTCGACCGTGCTGTGCGGGACGGAGGGAATCTTGCGGATCTACGACGACCCCGACTACCAGCTGATCGTCGAACGTCCCGGCCTGCCCCCCGAGAAGCACGCGGTGGAGCCCATGCAGACCAACGACGCCCCTCAGGCGTCCTCCGGCGTGATCGACGCCTTCGTCGACGCGATCCGGGCGCAGAAGCCCTCCCCCATGCCCGCCGACGAGGCGCTGACGGCGATGCGCGCCGTGTTCGCCGCGATGGAATCCTCACGGACCGGGCGATCCATCGACATTCCCGAGAACAGGAGCTGACCCATGAAGATCGGATTCGTCACCGCCATCCTGGACGGCTGGTCGTTCGACGAGGTGCTGGAGGTTGCCCGGACCGGCGGCTTCGGCTGCGTGGAGGTGGCGTGCTGGCCGCAGGGCGCGGCCGAACGCCGGTACGCGGGCGTCAGCCACCTCGACGTGACGAGGGCGGACGCCGGGTGGGCCGACGACGTGAACGGCCGCTGCCGGGACGCGGGGGTGTCCATCTCGTCGCTCGGCTACTACCCGAACGTGATGACGGGCGACGCCGCCGCCGAGGCCGCGATCAGTCACCTGCACCGGCTGATCGACGCCAGCGCCGCACTCGGGGTGAACCTCGTGACGACGTTCATCGGCCGCGACCAGCGCGCGAGCGTCGAGGACAATCTCGCCCGCGTGCCCGCCGTGTGGAAGCCGATCATGGCCCACGCCGAGGACGCGGGCGTCCGCATCGGCATCGAGAACTGCCCCATGTTGTTCGGGCCCGACCAGTGGCCCGGCGGGCAGAACCTGTTCACGACCCCCGCCCTGTGGGGCCGCATCCTGGAGGACGTCGGCTCGGACAGCCTCGGCCTGAACTTCGACCCCAGCCATTTCGTGTGGCAGATGATGGACTACCTCGCCCCCCTGCGCGACTTCGCCGACCGGCTGTTCCACGTGCACATCAAGGACATCCACCTCGACCGGCACCGCCTGGACCGGGTCGGCACGATGGCCCACCCGCTGGACTTCATGACACCGAAGCTGCCCGGGCACGGCGACATCGACTGGGGCGCGTTCGTCTCGGCCCTGGACGACATCGGGTACGACGGCCCCGCGTGCATCGAGGTCGAGGACCGGGCGTACGAAACCTCCCGGACACGGATCCTCGACTCGTTGACGCTGTCGAAGCGGTACATCGACCAGTTCCTGATCTGAGGCGGGGACGCGACGCGCATACCGGCGGCGAGCCCATGCAATTCTCGACGTTTGGGACTATTATCGGGGTGAGGGCAATGGCGCCCCACGTCGGAGGAGGCCCGACATGCGTATCGCGCGAATCCACACCGCCCACGGCATCGTGGGCGTCGTCGACCAGGACGGCCGCTGGGCCGAGGTCGACGACATCCTGGCACCGGATCCCCGCCCCACCGGTGTGACCCATCACCCGGACGGGGTCAGCTTCGCCTGTCCCGTCGTCCCGGCGCTGATCGTCGGCATGCTGCACAACCTGTCCCCGGTCGACCAGGCGAAGCCGCCGCAGGCGTTCCTCAAGAGCCCCCGCACCGCGATCGGGACGGGGGACAAGATCTACCTCGATCCGCACGCGGGCGCCGTCAAGGGCGAGGGCGAACTGGCCGTCGTGATCGGGCGACCCTGCCGGTTCATCACACCGGCGCGGGCGCGCGAAGCGATCCTGGGGTTCACCTGCGCGAACGACGTCACAACCTCGGCCCAGATCCCGCTGGACGCGACGCTCACCCAGGCCAAGAACGGCGACGGCTACACCCCGCTCGGCCCCTGGATCGAGACGGACCTCGACCCGGCCGACGTGCGGATCGGCGTCGTCGTCGACGGGCGGGAGGTGATCGCGAACTCGACGGCGAACCTCGCCAAGAACGTGTACGAGGCGGTCAGCTACCTCAGCCACCACATGACGCTCGGCCCTGGGGACGTCGTGCTCACCGGCTCGCCCGCGACCAGCTATCCCCTGGAACCCGGCCAGACGATGTCCATCGTCATCGAGGGGCTGGGGACGCTGACGAACAAGGCCGTGCCGCACCCGCACACGTTCCGGGGTTGACCCGATCAGACGTCCCGGCGCACCCACACGGCATAGGCGCCCGCGAGCGGAACGGCGGTCCAGGCGAGCATCGTGACGAGCGCGTCGGCCGTCCCCATGACCGGGTTCGGCACGCCGACCGACTCCAGGAACGGGCCGATGTACACGAACAACGCCGCCACGGCGGGCACGTGGGTGACGACGTGCCGGACGACGGTATCCGAGTTGGTGGCCGCCGCCACGAGCAGCGCGAAGAACGGCAGGATCAGCATGATCCCGAGCAGGAACGTGAGGACGGCGCCCGACGTGCTGCGGATCAGCGTGCCGAAGGCCAGCCCCATCAGCGCGAGCAGCATGACGACCAGCGAACCGCCGAGCCAGACCTGCAGGCCCAGGCGCGTGAACAGATCGAATTGTGCGTCGCCGCTCATCTGCGGCCACGCGATGAGCGCCCCGATGAACTCCCCGACGACAGCCGACACGAACGCGAACGCCCCGACGACGACCACCTTCGCGGTCAACGCCGGCCAGCGACTCGGCGCCAGCGCGATCGTCGTGCGGATCATGCCCGATCCGAACTCGTTGGTCACCGCCATGATGCCGAACAGGCCCATCACCGCGCCGGGGTAGAACGGCGCCGCGACGAGCATTTGGGACACGGCGGTCGGCGGCGGCAGCACGGTGGCGCCGCTGTCGTTGAGCGTCTGGACGAGCATCAGCATCGCGGCGTTCATCTGGGCCGTGCTGTACAGGCCGAGGGCGAGGCTGAGGCCGAGCAGGACCCACGTCGATGCCAGGGTCGTGAGCTTCCGCAGTTCCGAGCGCAGCAGGCCGGCGAAGCTCAACCGCCACGCCTGGGCGCCGGCGTCCGTGCTGCTGTACACCGCCGCGTCGTCGTACGACGGTGGTGTGGGTGTCGCCCGGGCGGGCGTCCCGGCGTACTCCGCCGGCGGCGCGTAGGACGGCCCGGTGCCGGGCCAGTTCGTGGAACTCATCGCAGGGGTCCTCCCGTCGCCGGTGGTGGGGGTGGCGGCCATGCCGCGGCATCCGGGAGCGGCGGGCGCGGCCAGTTGGGGTTCTGCACCGGCGCCGGGGGCACCGGGTAGGGCCCGGGGGCGCACGGCACGGGGGGCGGTGGCCCGTACGGACCGGCGGGCGGCTGGACGGGTGGCACGGGAGGCGGTGGCCCGTACGGGCTCACGAGAGGCGGGACGGGCAGCCCGGACGGATCGGCGCCGGGAACCCCCGGCGGACGCCAGGCCGGACCGGTCGTGGCGTAGGCCTCGGAGATCGTCGTCCCCCCGGAGACGTACTCGACGGCGCCGGCGGTCAGACGCAGGTAGGCGTCCTCCAGGCTGACCTCCACGGGCGCCAGCTGGTAGATGACCCAGCCGCGCTCGGCGGCGCGCTCGGCGATCTGTTGCACGCCGACGCCGCGCAGCTCGAGCTGGCCCGGAGCCAACGCGACGGGCGTGACGCCAGGCCCGGCGAACGCCGCCGCGATCGCCTCCGCATCGGGCGAGACGAGCCGCGCCGCCACGCCCGAGGCCTGCGCGATGAAGTCGGCCATCGCGATGTCGGCGAGCAGCCGTCCCCGGCCCACGATCAACACCTGGTCGGCGGTGTGCTGCATCTCGCTCATCAGGTGGCTGGACACGAGCACCGTCTTGCCGAGGGCGGCCTGCTGGCGCAGCAGCACGCGCACCCAGGCGACGCCCTCCGGGTCGAGGCCGTTGATCGGCTCGTCGAAGATCAGCACGGAGGGATCGCCGAGCAGGGCCGCGGCGATGGCCAGCCGCTGGGCCATCCCGAGGGAGAAGGCCGCAAGCCGCATCTTGGCCACGGCCGTGAGCCCGGTGATCGCCAGCAGCTCATCCACCCGGCCCATCGGGATGCCGTGGGTCGCGGCCATGACCGCCAGGTGGGAGCGCGCCGTCCGGTTCGGCTGGACGGCTTTCAGGTCGAGCACGGCACCCAGCTCCGTGATCGGCGACAGCGAGGTCCCGTGGGGATGCCCGTTGACGAGGACGACGCCCTTCGTGGGGCGGTGCAGTCCGACGATCATCCGCATCGTCGTCGACTTGCCGGCCCCGTTCGGCCCGAGGAACCCGGTGACCACGCCCGGGCGGATCGTGGCGGACAGATCGGCGACCGCGAGCGTCGAACCGTATTGTTTGGTGACGCCCTGCAGTTCGATCATGGGTGTCAGCCTAATGTGCGGGCCCGGTGCGCGTCCACGACCGCAGGACGTCGACGAACGCCTCCGCGGTGCGGGGAGGTTCGTCGCGGGACGACACGAGGGTGAACGTGTGGCCCGTCCCGCCCACCAGGCTCACCGCGAGCTGCCAGCCGGCGTACAGGCTGCCGTCGAGGACGTTCTGGGCCGTCACCCCGAGGATGGCCGACCAGGGCACGTCCACCAACACCTTTCCGTGGCCCGCGTTCGCCCCCGCGATGATCTTGTCGGCGGCCTTCCCGAGCGCGTACCCGAGGAGTCCGCCCGCGGCGGCGCCGGACAGCGAACCGGTGTTGCTGACGTCCAGGAACACGACCAGGCGCCGGTTGGTCGCCACGATGTCCACCGTCGGATGCTTGCGCGCCGTCACGTGCTGGACGGCCCGGAACTCCGCCTGTGCCGCCTCACCCGCCATCGCCCCGCACGCCGCACAGCCGTTCACCCCGGGCTTCAGCACGCGGCCGCACACCAGGCAACGTTGCTTGTCCACCATCGATCCTCCTTCGTCTGGGCCACCGGATCAGGCGATCGGCCCGTCCGGGGATGAGCATCGGCGCGGGGCTGGGTGTCGTCCAGCCTAGCGTCCCCACCGGGTGGCGCACGGGCGCCTCAGGTGAGCCCGAGTTCCTTCGCCTTGGCGACGGCTTGCGGACGGCGGCCGATGCCGAGCTTGGCGTAGATGTGCTCGATGTGGGTCTTCACGGTGGACGGCTCCAGGTACAGGCGCTCCGCGATCTCCGCGTTGCTCAGCTCCATGCCGACCAGGCGCAACACGTCGGTCTCGCGGTGGGACAGGACCCGCGCCGTCACGCCCGTCCTCACTTTGCGCACCAGGGCGGCGGCGACCGGCGGGGCGAGGATGGAGCGTCCCTCGGCGGTCGCCCGGATCGCCGCCGTGATCTCCTCGGGCGTGGCCGACTTCA
>WQUE01000130.1 GCA_009785885.1 Actinomycetes bacterium | reverse complement strand
AGCGTCTCGTCCGCGATCCACGGGTGGGCGGTCGCGAAGATGTCCAGCGCGCCGTTCAGCAGCTCGTCCAGCGGGGTGGGCCACGTGATGTCGTCGAGCAGGCGCTGTCGTTCCTCGTACTCGACCCCGTCCGCCTTCAGCGCCGCGACCGCCTCGCCGCGCGCCCTGTGCCGCTGCGCGAGCAGCACGGGCATCGGGTCCTCCAGGGTGGCCTCGATCACGCTGACGACGTCGAGTGCGAACGTGGGCGCCTCGACGTCCAGCAGGTCCAGCGCGGCCAGCGCGAACGCCGACAGCGGCTGGTTCAGCGCGAAGTCGTCCTGCAGCCCTTCGGCCAGGTCGTACAGGCGTCCCCCCGGCGTCGGTACGGATCGCCGCACGACCACCCCGGCCCGCACGAGGGACCGCGCCATGCGGACGGCCCGCAGCACCAGCGCCCGCCGCGGGGACGGCTCGGACGTTGCGGCATCCACCAGGTGCACGAGCGCCGTCCCGGTGTCCTCGTCGCGGCGCAGCAGGTTCAGCAGCAGGGCGTAGGTGATCCGAAGCCGCCCGTGCAACGTCTCCGGGACGGACGCCACCAGTTTGTCGAAACTCGCACTCGTGTAGCTGACCTTGCCAACCGGCGGTTTGGCCTTGCGCATGCTCTTCAGTTTCATCGGGTCGCCGCCCGCGCGTGCCTCCAGCCGGGTGTTCTCCACCTCATGGTCGGGCGCCTGAGCGACGACGTACCCGACCCGGTCGAAGCCGGGACGTCCGGCGCGTCCGGCGATCTGGTGGAACTCCCGGGAGCGCAGCAGCCGTTCGGTGCGCCCGTCGAACTTCACGAGGGACGTGAACAGCACCGTCCGGATCGGCACGTTGATGCCGACGCCGAGCGTGTCCGTGCCGCACACCGCGCGCAGCAGCCCCTGCTGGGCGAGGGTCTCGACGAGCCGGCGATACTTCGGCAGCAGGCCCGCGTGGTGCACGCCGACGCCTGCGAGCAGGTGCCCGCGCAGCGTCGTCCCGTAGCCGGGCGCGAACCGGAATCCGCCGATCGCCTCCGATATCGCGGCGCGTCCCTCCTTGTCGACCAGCGGTACGGACGACGCCAGCGCCGCCGCCTGGTCGCTCGCCCCGCCCTGGCTGGCGTGCACGACGTACACCGGCGCCCGGTCCGCCGCGACGAGCGACGCGATGGTCTCGGGCAGCGGCGTGCGGACGTAGGCGTACTCCAGCGGCACCGGCCGGTGTGCGCCGGCGATCACGGCCACCTGCCGGCCCGTCGTCCGGCTGAGGGTGGCGGCCAGCCCGGTGACGTCGCCGAGCGTCGCCGACATGGCCATCAGTTGTGCCTGCGGCAGTTCGGTGATCGCGACCTGCCAGGCCCAGCCGCGGTCGCGGTCGGCGAGGAAGTGGAACTCGTCGGCGACGACCAGGTCCACGTCGGCGGTGCGTCCCTCCCGCAGCGCGATGTTCGCCAGGATCTCGGCCGTGCAGCAGATCAGCGGCGCGTCGGGGTTCACGGACGCGTCGCCCGTGACCATGCCGACCAGGTCGGGGCCGAACGTGTCGCAGAACGCGAAGAACTTCTCGCTCACCAGGGCCTTGATCGGCGCCGTGTAGTAGGCGCGTCCCCGCGCGGCCAGCGTCGCGAAGCAGGCGGCGAGCGCGATGAGCGTCTTGCCGGAGCCGGTCGGGGTCGTGATGATCGTGTTGTCGCCGGCCAGCGTCGCGAGCAGCGCCTCGCGCTGATGGTCGTACAGCAGCCAGCCGGCGTCCAGCGCCCACTCTTCGAACGCCTCGTACAGGGCGTCCGGGTCGTGCGCCGCTGCACCGGTCGGCAGGGCGTCCGTCAGGGTGCGCGTCGGACTCACATCCCCCATCGTCTCACGGGCCGCACGCACCCGCCCCGCCTTGGGCACCGGGGTATGATCGAACTAATCCCGGCTTGTACACAACCTGGGCAAACCATAAGGAACCGAACAAAGTTCCTGAGGATTTCTTGGCTTCGGTTGCGTTGCGCACGTTGGGGAGCTAAGATCGTCTGAGAATTCGTGACCGGAACGGGGCCTCCCGAGTGGCCCCCTTCACAGATACCGAGGTCGGTTGATGAGCGCACAGCGGGCACTGCCGCAGGAGTCGGCCGAGGCTGCCTCCTTCCAGGTCACTCCCGGTGCGATCCGTCCGTCGCGCGCGCTGGTCGACGACGTGCCCGCCGAGCCGGTCGCGCTGCGTGCGCCGCACCGCGCGATCGCCGCCCCGGTGACGTTCACCGTCGTCCGCACCCGCTACGCCTCCCCGACCACCAAGAAGCGCCAGCGGCGCCGTCTGGCGCGCGTGCTGGCCCCGGTCGGCATCGCCGCCGTGATCGCCGCCGCCGGGCTGGGCGGCGCCGACATGAGTTTCGCCGCGCAGGGCGGCGATTTCGCCGCAACGTCCGTGGTCGTGGCCCCGGCCGACGAGGTGGCCAACGACAGCGACGGGGTCGCGGCCGACATCTCGGGCGGCGGGGTGAGCCTGCCGACCGTCGCGACGGTGGACGCGGTCACCGCGGTCGCCCCGGTGGGCGCGGAGGGCGCCGCGGCCCGTCAGACCGACATCAACGTGAAGGCGGCCGAAGCCCAGGCGGCGGCCGAGGAGGCCGCCAGGCAGCAGGCCGCGCAGGATGCGGCCGCGGAGCAGGCCGCACAGGAGGCCGCCGCCCAGCAGGCCGCGGCGAAGGCCGCGCAGGCGAAGGCGCAGGCGAAGTCCACCGCCGCGCCGAAGACCGCCACCACCGTCACCAAGAGCGGCGGGGGCACCTACGGGTACTCCGACGGCACGTCGGCGACGCAGGCCTACAAGCCGAACGTCACGCCGGGTCAGTTCATCTTCCCGATCAACGGCCAGTTCAGCTCCCCGTTCGGCTGGCGTGCGAACCCCTTCAGCCGGGCGTCCGAGTTGCACAGCGGCCAGGACATCGCCGCGAAGTGCGGCACGCCGATCAAGGCGTCGGGCGACGGCGTCGTCATCCAGGCCGGGTACGTGAACAGCCTGGGCAACTACACGATGATCGACCACGGCAACGGCATCACCACCGGCTACGGCCACCAGTCGAAGATCATCGTCACGAAGGGCCAGCCCGTGAAGCAGGGCGACATCATCGGGTACGTCGGCAGCACCGGCTCGTCCACCGGCTGCCACGTCCACTTCCTCGCGGCGCACGACGGCTTCGTCTTCAACCCGACCGCGCTCGTCCAGCGCTGATCCCGCCCCGCGCCCGTGTCTTCGGGCATAGGCTTGACGGCATGAACGCGCAACCTGATGCCACGAGCACGCCCGCGTGGGCGCGTCTGACCAGCCTCCGTGACGCTTACGTCCCCGATCTGCGCGGCGCCTTCGCCGCCGATCCCCACCGTGCCCAGACCCTCGCCCGCACGGCCTGCGACCTGTACGTCGACCTGTCGAAGAACCTTGTCACGTCCGAAATCTTGGACGCCCTCGTCCAGTTGGCCGACGATGTCGACCTCATCGGCGCCCGCGAGGCGATGTTCACCGGCGTCCACATCAACACGACCGAGGACCGCGCCGTCCTCCACACCGCCCTGCGGGCCCCGCGCGACACGTCGCTCGTCGTCGATGGCCTGGACGTCGTCCCGCTGGTGCACGAGGTGCTCGACCGGGAGTGCGCCTTCGCCGAACAGGTGAGGGGCGGCACGTGGACCGGGGTGACCGGGCAGCGGATCACCACGGTCGTGAACATCGGCATCGGCGGCTCGGATCTCGGGCCGGTGATGGTGTACGAGGCGCTGACGCCGTACCACTCGGGGGGGATCGCCTGCCGGTTCGTGAGCAACATCGACCCGAGCGACGTGTGGGAGAAGACCCGCGACCTCGACCCGGCGACGACGCTGTTCATCGTCGCGTCCAAGACGTTCACGACGCTGGAGACGATGACGAACGCCCGCCTGGCCCGCGCCTGGCTGCTCGACGGCTTGGCGAACGCCGGCGTGCTCGAGGTGGACGACGCGGCCGCGTGCCGTGCGGCGGTCTCCCGGCACTTCGTCGCCGTGTCCACGAACCTGAAACTGGTTGCCGAGTTCGGCATCGATCCGGCCAACGCGTTCGGCTTCTGGGATTGGGTCGGCGGGCGGTACTCGGTCGGCTCGGCGATCGGCCTGTCGGTGCTGCTGGCGATCGGCCCGGCGTCCTGGCGGGAGTTCCTGGCGGGCATGCGGGCGATGGACGTCCACTTCCGCAATGCCCCGACGCACCAGAACGTCCCCGCGTTGATGGGCCTGCTGAACGTGTGGTACGTGAACTTCCTCGGCGCGCCGACGCACGCGGTGCTGCCGTACTCCCAGTATCTGCACCGCTTCCCGGCGTACCTGCAACAGCTGACGATGGAGTCCAACGGGAAGTCCGTCCGCTCGGACGGCAGCCCCGTCACCACCGACACGGGCGAGGTGTTCTGGGGCGAGCCCGGCACGAACGGCCAGCACGCCTTCTACCAGCTGATCCACCAGGGGACGCGGCTCGTCCCGACGGACTTCATCGGTATCGCCCGTCCCGCGCACGGCCTGGCCGACGAGGACGGCACGGACGTCCACGCCCTGTTCCTGTCGAACTTCTTCGCCCAGACGGCGGCCTTGGCGTTCGGGAAGACGGCCGAGGAGGTACGCGCCGAGGGGACGCCCTCCTCGATCGTCCCGGCGCGCGTGTTCCCCGGGAACCGGCCGAGCACGTCCATCCTGGCCCCGCAGCTGACGCCGTCCGTCCTCGGGCAGCTGATCGCGCTGTACGAGCACATCACGTTCACGCAGGGTGTTGTGTGGGGCATCGACTCGTTCGACCAGTGGGGTGTGGAGCTGGGCAAGGTGCTGGCCCTCGGCATCGCCCCGGCCCTGACCGGGGTCGCCGACGCGCTCGCCGCCCAGGATCCCTCGACGCAGGCGCTGATCCGCACCTACCGCGCCTGGCGGACGGAGGAACCCGCGGAGGCCTGACCGGGGGCGTCTCCGCGGCGTTCCGGGCCGCAAGCGGGTGCCGCCTCCCCACGTCGCGGAGAACTGGCTCGACGCCATGCGCCCTGTCATCCTCGACCCGCGGCCTCCCCACGTCGCGGAGAACCGGCTCGACGCCATGCGCCCTGTCATCCTCGACCCGCGGCCTCCCCACGTCGCGGAGAACTGTTCACAATCGCCGGTCTTAGGGACGCCCCGGGCGATTGTGAACAGGTGTCGGGGCTTCGCGCCCCGGGAGCGCCGATTCCCGTTCACAATCGCACGGCGACCGCTCGTCAGGTGCGATATGTGAACAGTTGTCCGTGCCCGCGGGGGGCGCTGCGGAAGACCAGCGCCCGCTCGACGGAGGCGATCAGGGACGCGGGCTCCCGCAACTGGGCAGCCGTGACATTGATGATCAGCCAGCCCTCGTCCTGCAGGTCGCGGCGCCGCCGGGCGTCGACCTCCATCTGCCGCGTCGCGCCGACGTGGTCCGCCCCGTCGTACTCGA
>WQUE01000129.1 GCA_009785885.1 Actinomycetes bacterium | reverse complement strand
GGCGGTTCGGCCCGGTGGAGGGTCGACCGGTGTGGCGTGGGCGGCCGGGCTGGCCTCGAACATGGCCATGCCGGCCATGAGCGCGCCCGCCAGGGTGAGTGCGATGCCGCGTTGTACTCGCATGACGATGACTCCGCTCAGGGGCAGATCGTTCAATCTGCACTATCGCCCAAACTATCGCAGGCCGAGGCCATCGTTTCACCGACAGCGAACTATGCGGTCGGGGTGGTCGCCCACATGGAACAGACGGATGCCCGCCCGCATCGTCGTCCCGACGGCACACCCCCTCTCAGGCCTGGGACCACCGCTTGCGCCAGCCGACGAGGGCGAACGCCCCGCCGGCGAGCAGCAGCACGGCCAGGGGCCCAGCCGGGCTGGGCGGCACGGCGACGCACCCGCCGGTGCCGGTCGCGGCGCCACCGGGCGTGGACGGTGCGGGCGTCGGCGTCGGTGCGACCGCGGCGGCCGGGAGGACGAGCACGGCGGCGGTGCGACCCGGGATCGTCAGGGTGCCGGTCGCGGCGTCGAACTTGAGGCCCTTCACGACGGGGTCCGCCCCGTTCGCCTGCACGGCGTTCAGCACCCAGGCGCGTCCCGCCTGGCCGTCGATCGCCTCGGTGATCGTGTCGGGCGACGCGTTGAACACGACCATCGCGGCGTCCAGCGCCGGATCGACGTCGGTCGTCTTGGCCGCCGCCGGATCCTCGATGTCCATCACGATCAACCCCGGGGTCGGGTTCGCGCCGTCGTTCAGGAAATGCACCCGCTGTTTGATCAGGTCACCCGTGCCGAGCGTCAGCAGCGGCGTGGACGAGCGCACCCGCAGCAGGTCGAGCGCCACGGCATACGTCTGCGCCATCGCGGCCTGATCCGGCTTATTCGTGGGGTCGGACAAGAGCGGGGTCATCGCGGCCGCGTTCCCACCCGTCGGTGGCAGACCCGTGCCGAACACGTTCGTCGTCATCGACCAGTCGATCGCATTGAAGTGGTCGCCGGAATTGTACGAGTTCGCATCCAGCGACTTCGACCGCAGGATGTCGTCCCCGGCCTGCCAGAACGACGGCGACTGGCCGAACGCGGTCGTCGCCATGCTCAGGATCTGCATGCGGACGCGCGTGTCCATCGTCGAATCCGCGGGCAGTTTCCAGATGCCGTTGTCGAAGATCGTCGTGCCGTCGTGGCAGTCCACATAGTTCACGATCTCCTGCGGATCCTGCGCATAGCCGGCCGCCTGGTGGCCGCCGACATCCGGGGAGCCGTACCCGGCGCCGTACCCGTAATCCGAGCCGAGCACCGGCGTCCCGGATCCCTGATTGCTCGGCAGGAGATACGACGCCAGGTTCCCGGCGAGGCCGAGCCGAACCAGATCCTCCCGGTAGTACAGGTCGCGCAGCGCGTCGTACGGAATCACGGTCCCGCCGGTCGTCGTCGCCGCGACGGCCGGATCGGGCTGGGCGTTCGGATCGGTGTACAGGCCCGTCCCGAAGCCCTGGAAGTCGCGCTGGTCGGAGTCGAACGGGCCGCCGCCGCGCACGCCGTCGCGCAGCCGGTCGTTGAACGACCCGATGCCCGTTCCCGCCAAATTGGCTTGTCGCGCGGCGGGGAACAGTGCGTCGTCCTGCGTGGCGCCGAAGTTCCACGCCTCGCCGTACAGGTACACCGCCGACCCGTCCACGCCGTCCTTGGCGACCGTCAACGCATCCAGGGCCGCCCGGATGTCGGCCATGTTCGCCAACGAGTGGAAGCCCATGATGTCGAACCGGAAGCCGTCGACGTGATAATCCTTCACCCAGGTGACGATGGAATCGACCATGAGCTTGCCCATCATCGTATTCTCGGTGGCCGTGTCCTGGCAGCAGGAATACGTCTCGATCTGCCCGTTCGCGTCATAGCGATGGTAATAGTTCGGCACGACCCGGTCGAGCACCGACTTTCCGCCCTGACCCGACGCGGACGTGTGGTTGAACACCTCGTCCAGCACGACCCGCAGCCCGATCGAATGCAACGACCCGACCATCGACCGGAATTCGGCGGTGCGCGCCCCGCCGTTCTGGTCGGCGGTCATCGCATACGACCCCTCGGGCGTCGAATAGTGCCACGGATCGTACCCCCAGTTGTACGCGTCCTGATCGGCGACGGCGTTCACCGCCGCCGCCTGCGCGGTTGACGCCGGCCCGGCATCCGGAATCGCCGGCGTGACCTGATCGGCCCGATTCTCCGGAATTGTCGCGATGTCGAAGCTCGGCAGCAGGTGGACGGTCGTGAGCCCGGCGTCGGCCAGCTCGGCCAGGTGCGTCATCCCGTCGGAACTCTTCTGCGTGAAGGCCGCGTACGTCCCCCGCATGTCCGCCGGCACCGTGGAATCGGCGGCCGAGAAATCACGGATGTGCAGCTCGTAGATCGTCTGCTCGGCCTGCGTGCGCAACGCCGGCGGGATCGGCGTGCCCGACCAGATCGCCGGCGCCCATTCCGGGCTGGCGAGATCGACGAACACCGACCAGCCCGAATTCGTCGTCAGGCCCACCGAATACGGGTCGGTCACGATGTTCCCGACGACCGCGCCCTCGCTCGGCACGAACACGTCCACATACCACTGGTACGCCTGGTCGGTCCACGCCGCGGTCCCGGTCACGCACCACACCCCGGTCGCCGGATTCTCCGTCGCCGCGCTTGCCACGGTCGGGATCGTGCCACCCGCGGCCACGTCCGCCACCTTGGCGGTGAGGATCGACACGTCCTGGGCGGTCGGCGCCCACACGCACGCCGTGGGGACGCCCGCGGCCCACGTCAGGCCGAGCGTCGCCGCCTTCGCCGGCGCGTACAGGTCGTCGAGCAGCCGGGCCGTCTGCATCCCGGTGTCCACGACGGTGTCCCCGGCGGCGTCCTTGCCGACGAGTTCGTACGGACCCGCCTTCAACGCCGCCTTCAGCGCCGCGGCCAGGTCGCCGGACGCAACCGAAACGCCCAGCGCCTCGTACCCGGTCGTGAGCCGGTTCAGGTCGGCCAGCGCCGCGGGCACCGTCCCCGACGGCACCAGGGTGAACTCCGGATGCCCCGCCCACGACCACGTCAGGTCGGCGGCCTGGACCTTCCCGACGGTGGTGGGGACGGCCAGCGTCCCCCGGTCGAGCCAGATCGCCGCCGACTGGCCCAGCCCGAACGCGGGCGGCTCGGACACGTCGATCGTGAGCACGTGCGTCGTCCCGTCGAAGGTGAACGCGACCAGCTTGTTGGCCGCCGTCGTGAAACTCATGTTCGCTCCGTTCGGCGCCCCGCCGTCGCCGTAGTTCACCGCCCAGCTCATCCCGACCACCACCTTCACCTGGTAGCCGCCGGCGGGCAGCTTGTCGGTCGAGTACGTGTACGTCCCGTCGGCGTGCGGCACCATCGCCGTCGCCAGGCACGCCGGTTCCCAGTTGCCGCCGTTGCCATTCGTGTCCGCGCAGCCGAGCGGCGCCTGCAGCGTCCCCGGCAGGGTCACGAGCTGGGACGACGGCGACGCGAACGCCACGTGCGTCGTCGGGTTGTACACGAAGTACGTCGGATCGCTCGTCGCCGTGAAGTCGATGTTCGCGCCCCCGGGCACGCCGTCCGCGCCGTAGTTCACGGCCCACGACCCGTCTTCTGTGACCTTGAACTGGTAGCTGCCGGGGGCGATCGCGAACGACCCCCAGTACAGGTCCATGCCCGCGTCGTACGTCAGGTCGATGGCCGCACAGTCGGGCGCCCAGTCCGAGGCGCAGCCGAGGGAGGCGTTGAACGAGCCGGGCACGGAGATCACCGGGACGGTCGCGTGTGCGGGCGTGGGCAGCACCCCCAGCAGCGGCGCGAACAGGGCGAGCGCGGCCCCGGCGGCCAGCACGGCGCGGGCGGGGCGGTGGGCGGTTGACACGACGGACATGCGATCTCCTCCACGAGGTCTCACGGCAGGGGGCATGCCGCGTTCGGGCACAGCAGCGGGCAAACGTTGTGTTCGTCAATATACCAACCCGCTGCGGAGAACGCCCGCCCAGGGGCGTGTCAGCGCCGAACCGCGGTCCGCGCCGTCGGGGTTGCGGCGAGACGCAGGCGCGGTGACCGTGCCTGCCGGACCGGCTGCACCGGCCCCATGTACGACTCCGCCCACGCGTCGGACGTCCACAGGATGTGGCCGGTCGCCTGCGCCTGCGCGAGCAGCAGACGCTCGAACGGGTCGACGTCGAGGGGTGGCAGCGTGATCACCAGTGCCGCCTGGATGCCGTCCAGCGGCAGCTCGCGGAAGCCGAGGCTCAGCGCCTCGGCGCGCACGGCGTAGGGGCTCGCCGTGAAGTCGGGCGTGTCGAGGGACTGCTTCAGCGCGATCTCGTAGATGCTCACGGCGCTGAACCACACCTCGCTCGCCGGATCCTCCAGCGTGTCGCACACCCCGCGCGACAAGCGCTCGGGCTCATACACCGCCCACAGCAGCACCCGGGTGTCGAGCAGGATCGCCATGCCTCACCGTCCGAGGTACGGGTTGGGGGAACTGCCGGGCGGCGGCGGGGGGACCTCGTCGTGGCCGACGTCCACCGTGTGCCGCACGGAGAACAGCGCTTCGACGTCCTGCACCGTCCACGATTCGTTCGCGATCACGCCCTGCCCCCGCAGGCCGCCGAGGTGCCGGCGGGCGCGCGCGGCATCGTCCAGCCCGACCAGCCGGGCCACCGGCCGGTCCGCCCGCGCGACGATGAACTCCTCACCGCTTGCCACTTCCGTCAACAGATGCGGCAGGCGCGTCTTGACCTCCAGGACGTCGACCGTCGTCATGGCTCCCCCTCACGTTCGTCACGTGGCCACATTCCGCGTGCTGCGAGCCTACCCACGCCAGGGGGCCAGCCTGGGGGGCCATGTTGACGCGCTGGGGACTTTGGTACGGCTTTCGTCCCCGGATCGGGCGTTTCACGGTGATACTTCCGTGCCAAACTCCGGGGACGTCGCTGGAACGCGAACTTTGGTACGGCTTTCGTCCCCGGACCGCCGGACGCCGACGACCTACACCGGCGTCAGCACCTCCAGCCCGCCGAGGTACGGACGCAGGGCCTCCGGAACCGTCACCGACCCGTCGGCGCGCTGGTTGTTCTCCAGGATCACGATGATCATCCGGGCCATCGCGCACAGCGTGCCGTTCAGCGTCGCCAGCGGCGTGACGCCCAGCTCGGGGTCGCGCATCCGGATCGCGAGGCGCCGCGCCTGGAACTCCGAGCAGTTGGACGTGGACGTGATCTCCCGGTAGCGCCCCTGGCTCGGCACCCAGCCGTAGCAGTCGTACTTGCGCGCCGCCGAGGAGCCGAGGTCGCCCGCGGCGACGTCCAGCACCTGGAACGGGATTCCGAGGCTTGCGATGAAGTCCTTCTCGAAGCCGAGCAGCCGCGCATGCTCCGCCTCGGCCTGTTCGGGACGGCAGTACACGAACATCTCGAACTTGTCGAACCAGTGCACGCGGAAGATCCCGCGCGTGTCCTTGCCGTAGCTGC
>WQUE01000128.1 GCA_009785885.1 Actinomycetes bacterium | reverse complement strand
CTGCGCAAGCAGATCAACGACCGGGCGCTCAAGGGCATGTACCGCGGCGGCTGGCAGATGGACTACCCGTCGATCGAGAACTTCCTGGCGCCGATCTACGCCACGGGCGCGTCCTCGAACGACACGGACTACTCCAGCGCGACGTTCGACGGCCTGCTGAAGCAGGCCGCGGCGGCGACGGATCCGGCCACGGCGAACGGCCTGTACCAGCAGGCCGAGGCCCAGCTGAACATCGACTTCCCGACGATGCCGCTGTGGTACCAGCAGAGCCAGTTCATCTACTCCACCAAGATCAAGAGCGTGAAGATGACGCCGTTCTCGACGTTCGACTTCAGCTCCATCGTGCTGAAGTAATCATGTGATCAATGCAACGCCGGGCAGGGAGCATTGCCCCTGCCCGGCGTTGTCATCCGGCCAATGCGCGGACAGCCTGCGCCGCGCGAGCAGAACCGCTATCATCTCAGACACGACGGAAAGGGGGATCGCATGGGCAAGTACATCATCCGGCGCCTGCTGCAAATGATCCCCGTGTTCCTCGGCGCGACGCTGTTCATCTACTGGCTCAACTTCGCCCTCCCCGGCGACCCGACGGCGGGCCGCTGCGGTGAGCGTCCCTGCTCCCCCGCCTACATCGAGGGCTTCAACGCCAAGTACGGGCTTGACAAGCCCTTCCTCGTGCAGTACGTGCGCTACCTCACCATGCTGCTCCACGGCGATCTCGGCACGAACTACTACAACAACACCGTCATCCATGAACTGGCCATCCGCTACCCCACGACGATCCGGCTCGCGCTCGTGGCGCTCGCGTTCATGACGCTCGTCGGCGTGACCGCCGGCATCCTCGCCGGCATCCGCAAGGGCGGGGTCATCGACAATCTCGTGACGATCCTCACGCTGCTCGTCATCTCGATGCCCGTGTTCGTGATCGGCGGCCTGTCGCAGCGCTTCTTCGGCCTGCAGTGGAAGATCTTCCCCGTCACGGCCGGCAACCCCGCCACCTGGAACCAGCTGATCCTGCCCGGGCTCGTGCTCGGCTCCCTGTCGCTCGCCTACGTCGCGCGGCTGACCCGCACGTCGCTCGTCGAGAACCTCCGGGCGGACTATGTCCGGACCGCGAAGGCGAAGGGCCTGTCGACCGCCCGCTCCATCGGCCTCCACGCGCTGCGCAACTCCCTGTTGCCCGTGATCACCTACATCGGCGCGAGCATCGGCGGGCTGATGGGCGGGGCGATCGTCACCGAGCGCATCTTCAACATCAACGGCATCGGCGGGCTCATCTGGCGCTCCATCAACCAGCGCGACGGCATGACGCTGGTGGGCACGGTCGTCGTCCTCGTGATGATCTACCTTGTCGTGAACCTGCTCGTCGATCTGCTGTACGGCGTGCTCGACCCGAGGATCAGCCATGACTGAACGACCAGACAGCATGAGTGGGTTCATCGGGCCATCGGCGGACGCGAACGAGGCAACGTTGACGGCACCCCCCGTCGCAGACCCGTTCGACGAGGTCGAGGACAACCTCGGCAAGCCCCGCTCGCTGTGGGGCGACGCCTGGGAGATCATGCGCCGGCGTCCCCTGTTCTGGGTCGCCGTGGCGCTCGTGGTCCTGTTCGCGACGATGTCGATCGCGCCCCAACTGTTCGGCGCGCAGGACCCCCGCGGACAGGGCATGTGCCTCCTCGAGCGCGCCCGGTGGAAGCCCGGCGGCGGGATCCTCTTCGGCTTCGACGATCAGGGCTGCCCGATCTACGACCAGGTCATCTACGGAGCCCGGTCCTCGATCCTGGTCGGCCTGCTCACCGCCAGCCTCGCCGCATTCGTGGGCGGATCCCTCGGCACCGTAGCCGGCTACCTGGGCGGCTGGGTCGACGCCGTGCTGAGCCGGCTCGCCGACGTGTTCTTCGCGATTCCGCTGCTGCTCGGCGGCATCGTCCTCATGTACTCGATCCCGACCACGCCGGATTCGCCGTACTGGCTCGTCGTGGGCAAGGTGGTGGTCACGCTGGCCGTGTTCGGCTGGCCGAACATCTTCCGCCTCATGCGTTCCTCGGTGCTCCAGGTGAAGCCGAACGAGTACGTGATGGCCGCCCGCGCGCTCGGCGGCAGCCCGCTGCACGTCGTCGGTTCGCACATCGTCCCCAACTCGCTCGCCCCGGTGATCGTCGTCAGCACCATCGACCTGGGCGGCTACATCGCCACCGAGGCCACCCTGAGCTTCCTCGGCATCGGCCTCCAGTCGCCGGCCGTGAGCTGGGGCCTCCAGATCTCCCGGGCGAGCAGCATCCCGCTGATCCGCAGCACGCCGCACATGCTGTTCTTCCCCGCCGCGGCGCTGTGCCTGGCCGTGCTCGCGTTCATCCTGCTGGGCGAGATGGTCCGCGACGCCCTGGACCCGAAGCTGAGGTGAGGTGAGCATGTCCACTCTCGTCGATCCCGCGGGCATCGCCGCCGGGCATCCCGCCCCGCTCGACGCGACGACTCACATCGTCCCCGTCGCCGGCACGACCGCCACCGCCGAGGCGCTCCGCAAGCCGGAGACGGCCCGCCAGCAGCGGCGCCGTCCCCACATCAAGGGCACCATCGTGCTGCCGGCCGACCACACGTGGACGCCGCAGGACGGACGCCTGCTGGAGGTGCACGACCTCGCGGTCGAGTTCCGGATGCGGGAGGGCGTGGCGTACGCGATCAACGGCGTGTCGTTCCACCTCGACCAGGGCGAGACGCTCGCGATCCTCGGTGAGTCCGGCTCCGGCAAGTCGGTCACCGCCCAGGCGATCATGGGCATCCTCGACACCCCGCCGGGCTATGTCACGGGCGGCGAGGTGCGCTACTGCGGCACGGACCTGCTCACGCTGGCCGAGAAGTCGCGCCGGAAGGTGCGCGGCGCCCAGATCGCGATGATCTTCCAGGACGCGCTGTCGGCGCTGAACCCCGTGTTCACCGTCGGCAACCAGATCGCCGAGATGTTCCGGATCCACCGCGGGATGAACGCCACGGACGCCCAGGCCGAGGCCGTGCGGCTGATGGAGCGCGTGCACATCCCCGGGGCCGCCCAGCGCGTCAAGGCGTACCCGCACCAGTTCTCCGGCGGCATGCGCCAGCGCATCATGATCGCGATGGCGATCGCCCTCAACCCGGCGATCCTCATCGCCGACGAGCCGACGACCGCGCTCGACGTGACCGTCCAGGCCCAGATCATGGACCTGCTGAAGGAGTTGCAGCACGAGTCCGGCATGGGCATGATCCTGATCACGCACGACCTGGGCGTCGTCGCGGACGTCGCCGACCGGATCGCCGTGATGTACGCCGGACGCCTCGTCGAGACGGCGCCCGTCGGCCCGGTGTACGCCAACCCGCGCCACCCCTACACCCAGGGGCTTCTGGAGTCGGTGCCGCGCCTCGACACGAAGCTCGGCGAGATCCTGCCGGCGATCGGCGGCCTGCCGCCGAACCTGCTGGCGATGCCGTCCGGTTGCCCGTTCCATCCGCGCTGCAAGCACGCCATCGACGTGTGCCGCACCGGGACGCCCCCGCTGTTGCAGCAGGTCACCGCGAACGGCCATGTGGCGTGCCACCGGGTCGACCACCCCGACGTGCTGGCCGCCAGCCACCGGATCGCGACGGTGCCGGGCGGAGCGGCGACGACGGAGGGGGTGCGGCCATGAACGGCGAAGTCATCCTGCAGGCGCGCGACCTGGTGAAGCACTACCCGATCAAGGCGGGCGTGATCAAACGCACGGTCGGCCACGTGCGGGCCGTCGACGGCGTGTCGTTCGACCTGCACGCCGGCGAGACACTCGGCGTCGTCGGCGAGTCCGGCTGCGGCAAGTCGACCCTGGGACGGCTGCTGCTGCGTCTGGAGGAGCCCACCAGCGGCTCGGTCACGTTCGACGGGGCGGACCTGTACACGGCGTCCGGGTCGATGCTGCGCCGGATGCGCCGCGACATCCAGATCGTGTTCCAGGACCCGTACACGTCCCTGAACCCACGCAAGACCGTCGGCGACATCATCGGCGAGCCGTTCGACATCCACCCGGATGTCGTCCCGAAGGGCGGGCGGCGCCGGCGCGTCCAGGAACTGCTCGACCTCGTCGGGCTGAACCCCGAGCACATCAACCGCTACCCCCACCAGTTCTCCGGCGGCCAGCGGCAGCGCATCGGCGTCGCACGCGGCATCGCCCTGAACCCGAAGGTGCTCGTCTGCGACGAACCGGTGAGCGCCCTCGACGTGTCCGTGCAGGCGCAGGTGGTGAACCTGCTGGAGAAGCTGCAGCGCGAACTGAACCTGGCGTACATCTTCATCGCCCACGACCTCGCCGTCGTGCGCCACATCTCCGACCGTGTCGCGGTGATGTATCTGGGACGGGTCGTCGAGTTGGGCGACGAGGCCCAGATCTACGACCACCCGACGCACCCGTACACCCAGGCGCTGCTGTCGGCCGTGCCCGTGCCCGACCCGTCCCTGCGCGGGACGCGGCAGCAGATCATGCTCACCGGCGACGTGCCCTCCCCCGCCAACCCGCCGAGCGGCTGCCGCTTCCACACCCGGTGCTGGCTGGCGCAGCAGATGGCCGGCGACAGCGTGCCGCCGCAGTGCCGCGAGGCCCTGCCCGACCTCGTCGAGCGTCCCGACGGCCTGTCGGCACACGCCAGCGCCTGCCACTTCGCCACGCCCCTGGGCGCTGCGGCCGGGACCGCCTGAGGAATAGGCGCGCGCTGGTGGGGCGACCCACTACACTGGGGACGCGGGCGAGCGCCGGTGAGAGCACGCGTGGAGGCGGCCCGGCCGCCCGCAACGAGGGAGGCGACCGTGGGACTGTTCGGCCGGTACACGCAGGCGGATGAGGCGTCCACGACGGCATCCGTGCCGACGATCGTGGAGGGACCCGGCCGCAAAGGCCGTCCCACGCCGACGCGCGCCGAGGCCGAGGCGGCCCGCATGGCCGCCCTGCACCCCAAGCTGACGAAGAAGCAGGCCGCCGCGCAGGACCGGGCCGCCGCCTCCGAACGCCGCCAGAAGGCCATGGCCGCCGCCGAGGCCGCCCCGGAGAAGGTGCTGCTGCGCAACCACGTGGACGCGCGCTGGGGCGTGCTGGAGTTCGCGTGGCCGGTGATGCTGCTCGTCATGGCGACGCTCCTGCTCACCCGCTATGCCCCGATCATCGGCACCATCGGCGGCGGCTTCCTGTACGCGTTCCTCATCGTCGGCGCCGTGAACGTCGCCCTCGAATGGCGCAGCTTCAAGCGCGAACTTGCCGTCCGCGTGCCGCACGCCAGCAGCAAGGGGCTGCTCATGATGATGATCTCCCGGATGACCACCCCGCGCCGCATGCGCACCCCCGGCGCCACCATCAAACGAGGAGGAGAGTACTGACATGGCTTTCCACTGGGACATCCCCGAATCCGACCTCACCGACGACGACCGGGCCGACCTCGGCGCCGACTCCACGTTCGGCTCCCGCGAGGACGCCGAGGCGTGGCTGTCCGGCGTGTGGGGCGACCTGTCGGCCGCCGGCGTCGA
>WQUE01000127.1 GCA_009785885.1 Actinomycetes bacterium | reverse complement strand
CGTCTAGGCTGTGATCCATGACGACACCCGAGCCCCCGGCGAGGTCCCGTCCGCGACGCCGCCGACGGGCCGTGATCACGCTGGTCGTCGTGGGCGCGGTCGTGCTCGCCCTGGGCGCCACGGTCGCGTTCGGCCAGCGCGCGCTGGTGTACTACCCCGACCGCACCGACCCCGGGCCGATCGCGGGCCGCGTCCCCGGTGGGACGGACGTCGCCTTCACCACCGAGGACGGCCTGACCCTGCACGCCTGGTTGATCGCCCCGACAACCGCCCCCGACAAGCACATCGCCTGCCTGTTCCTGCCCGGCAACGGCGGCAACCGGGCGCTGCGGGTGTCCGCCGCAAAGGCCCTGGCGGATCGTGGCTACACGACGCTGCTGGTCGACTACCGGGGCTACGGCGGCAACCCGGGACGTCCGTCCGAGACGGGGCTCGCCCGGGACGCCCGCGCGGCCGCCACTTACCTGCGCGAGCATGGCTTCGCCGCGAGCCGGACGCTGTACGTCGGGGAGTCCCTGGGGACGTCCGTCGCGGTGCGGCTGGCCACGACGGACCCGCCCGCCGGCGTGCTGCTGCGCTCCCCGTTCACGAGCCTGGTGGACATGGCCAAGGTCCTGTACCCGTGGCTTCCGGGCCGGCTGGTGCGCGACCGGTTCGAGACCCTGACGTACCTGCCCGCCGTGCACGTGCCCGTCACGGTGCTGGCCGGCAGCGCCGACTCGCTCGTCCCGGAGCCCCAGTCGGCCACGGTCGCCCACCGGGCGCCGCAGCTGCACGCGTACGTCGTCGTGCCCGGCGCCGACCACAACGACGCCCTGTGGGTCGGTCCGTACCTGGCCGATCAGGTCGACGACCTGGCCCGGGCGGTGGTCCCCGGCTGATTCCCGCCCCAAGGAAGTGAGTTGAGCCGCATACACGCGGCTTAACTCACTTCCTTATCCCGCGAACGTGCCGCCGCGGCGCATCAGCGCGTACTCGCGCATGATGCCTGGCGTCCAGCCGCGGTCGGTGAGCAGCCGCTGGTACGTGGACGCGCCGAAGATCATCGAACAGCCGAGCAGGACGTCGACGATCACCCCGAGCACGGGCCCGCCGTCCAGGCCGAGCCCGATCGCGGAGCCGAACCAGCCGAGGTCCGCGCCGCCGACGAGGTTGCCCGGGAACCCCGCGCGGTGCACGAGCATGAGCAGGAACGCGGTGACGACGCTGACCATCACCCCGTTCACGAAGCCGCCACACAGGGCGCCGAGGCGTCCGCCCGTCGCGTTGCCGTACACGCCCGCCCCGCCGCCGCTGAAGAAGTGCATCGCCATGCCCGGCAGGACCACGACAAGGCCGAACGCGGGCCCGAGCCAGAGCGTGAGGACGACGAGCGTCGCCAGCCCGCCGAGGAACGACCCGACGAACCCGATCAGCACGGCGTTCGGGGCGTACCGGAAGAACAGCGGGATGTCCAGGGCCGGCTTCGCGCCGGGGACGAGCCGGGCCGCCAAGCCGTCGAACGCCGGGACGATCTCGCCCAGGACGGTCTTCGCGCCGAACATCACGATCGCCGTGCCGACGCCGAACTGCAACGCCTGCGCGAACGCGGCCGCGAGGTACGCGCCCGCACCGTCCGGTGAGGCGCCGAACACCGCCGCCGCATCCGGGAACGGCACCGCGAACAGGCCCCACACGGCCACGACCAGGTACAACACCACCATCGACGATGCCATCGCCAGCATCGGCTCCCGCAGGAAACGCAGGCTCCGCGGCCACACGATGTCATCGGCCGACGGGCTCTTCTTCCCGACGACCCAGCCGGTGAAGCCGGCGGCGATGAAGCCCATCGTCCCGAAGTGGCCGATCGCGATCGTGTCGTCGCCGGTGACCTTCCGTGTGAACGGGTGGGCGAGCGCCGGCATCACGACCATCGCCACGCCGAGCAGGAAACCGCCGACCACGACGACCAGCCACGACGCCTGCGGCAGCCCCCCCGTCAGCAGCACCGTCAGCGTCACGGCCATGAACACCATGTGGTGGCCGGTGAGGAACACGTACCGCAGCGGGGTCACGCGCGCCAACACCAGCATCACGACGAACCCGAGCAGCAGGACGTACGCGGCCTGCGCGCCGTACTCCGCCGAGATCAACCCGAGCGGGGACGCCTCGGGCGGGACGACCCCGTCCACCCCGAGCATGCGCACCACCAGGGCGCCGGCCGGCCCCAGCGCCGCGGTGACCACGCCCACCCCCACGCCGATCACCAGATAGCCCAGCGCGGCCTTCAGCGCGCCGCCGATCACCTGCGTGGCCTTCCGCCGGAGGACGATCAGCCCGATCGCCGTGACCGCCCCGATCAGGTACGCCGGTACGGCGAGTATCTGCTGGCCGATGAAGCCCGCGACGGGCATCGGGTTCCTTCTTCCTTCGGGGCCGTGACCACCCTAGCGGGCGCGCGGCGAGGCCAGGTCGGCGACGTGGGCGGTGATCTCGGCGAGGTTCGTCGAGTCGCGGATGATCACGACGCGTGCCGGCACCGGCCCCATGCGCTGGGCCACCGCGGCGGACGTGAACACGACGTCGAGCGGGGTGGCGACGGTGCGCGCCGTCCCGATGTCGGCGGACAGGACCTCGCACTGGTGCTCCACGCCGAGGGCACGCAGGGCGTTCACCGTTGTCATCCGGAGCAGGGCGGAGGTACCGATGCCCATCCCGCACACGGTGATGATCTTCATGGGTTCCTCCTTCCTGCGCGGTGGACGGGCACGGCGACACGCTGCCGGGTGGCAGTGTCGGGGGGCGGCACGTGCATGGTTGCCTCGCAGGGGTCGGGGCACGGCAGGCGTGCCTACGCCCCAGCCTAGTGGGCGCGGCCCCCGCCCGCCACACCCGTCCGAGGTGGGGAGCGTCCCGCCGCGTCCGTCCCCACTGGGCCGACGCGGTAGGCTACGGGAAACGACGAAGGGACGAGCCATGGCCGACGCGCCGGATCCGACAGGCAAGCAGGCGCAACCCAAGGCACCACGGGACGGCGCCGGGAAGGCGGTGACGCCCGCGAAGACACCGCCGGAGACGCCCGGGCCGGAGCAACCGCCGGTCGTGAGGGACGCGATCCGCGCCGCAACCGGCGCCTGGCAGGCCGCGTTCGCGGTTGTCGCGGCGATCGCGGTGGGCCTCGCGGTGGCCGTCGTCGTGCTCGCCCTGCGGCCGGCCGCGCAGACGGTCGCCACGAATCCGGCGAACCAGGACACCACGGCGCCGTCCACGCCCACGACGACCGCCCCGCCGACGCCCATCTACTTCAAGAACTACATCCAGGTGAACCCAACGACGGTGAAGCCGGGGGTGCCCGTCGTCGAGATCCACGACGACTACCAGTGCCCGTGGTGCGCCCGGGCGGAGCAGATCTACGGCGACGCGCTGGGCCAGCTGTCGGCGACCGGCGACATCGACCTGCGCATCCACCTGCGCACGATGGTCGGGGATGCGATCATCAAGAACGACTCGTCCGAGCGCGCGGCGCAGGCGGCCGCGTGCGCCAACCAGGTGGGGGCGTTCTGGACCTACCACAGCACCGTGTTCCGCAACCAGCCCGCCGAAGGTGTCGGCTTCACCGACGAGCAGTTGCGGACGACGTTCGCAACCCAGGCCGGGATCACCGGGGACGCCTTGGCGACGTTCCAGAGCTGCTACGACACGAAGGCCTCCGCTGCGACCGTGACCGCGATGGAGCAGGAGGCGTCCGCCGCCGGCGTGAACGGCACCCCGGCGTTCTTCGTCAATGGCCTGAAGGCGAACTTCGACCTGCAGTCCGGCGCATCGGCGGTCACCCCGATCAGCACATCCGACCTGCTTGCCGGCCTGCAGCAGCTCGTCCAGCAGCAGAAGGCCGCCGCGACGCCGACGCCCGGCAAGTCGTCCTAGCTCAGCTGACCGTCAGGGCGTCGAGGGTGGCCATGTCGGCGTCGGCGATCAGGAAGTCCACCTGCGTGTTCGCCCTGATGAACTCCGCATGCGTCGACTTCGGCAGCGGCAGCGTGTCCTTCTGCAGCGTGTAGCGGATGCACAGTTGCGCGACGCTCACGTCGTACCGGGCGGCCATCGCCACCAGATCCGGCTGGCCGAGCAGTTTGCCCGTGCCGAGCGGGGAGTACGCCTCGACGACGATCCCGTGCGACTGGCAGTACGCGGTCACGGCCGGCTGCGTGTGCCCGACGTGGAACCGGATCTGGTTCACGACGGGGGCGACGTCGCCGCGGCTCGTGATGTTCTGGATGTCGGCCACGTCGAAGTTGGACACGCCGAGCGATCTCACGTCCCCCCGGGCGTACGCCTTCTCCATCGCAAGCCACACGTCCAGGTTCTCGTCGAAGTAGCGGGGCGCGCCGTCGGTGAACATCTGCGGCCACGGCTTGGGGGCGTGGATGAGCAGCAGGTCGATGTAGCCGAGGTCCAGCTCCTTCAGGGACGTGTCGATCGCGGCCTTCGCCTCGTCGTAGCTCTTGAACTGGGCGGGCACCTTCGTCGTGACGAACACGTGCTCCCGGGCGATGCCGGCGGCGCGCAACCCCGTCCCGACGCCCGCCTCGTTCTCGTACGCCCGCGCGGTGTCGATGTGGGTGTAGCCCGCCTCGATCGCCGTCCGGACGGCCTCCGGGGCGACGTCGTCAGGCGTCTGCCACGTGCCGAAACCGATCTTCGGGATGCTCCGTCCGTCCGTCAGCCTGAAATGCTCCGTCAATGCGCTCATGGTTCCCCTCTCGGATCGTCTTTCTCAGGATAGGCCTTGACGCAACGACGCCCGGCCTGCGGGCCACGCCTCGGGCAGTGGCCGAGCCCGGCCATGATGCGCTAACGTGGTGCCCAGCACTACCCACGCGGTCGGCCATCGGAACGATCCCCCCTTGTCGCACGATGGTTCCCCCGGTGGTACAGCCCTATCACCCCGCGAGGAGTTCATCATGCCCACTGATCTGTTGGCCGCGGGTGCGGTTGCGCTGCGCGGTGAGGGCGCCGACCGCGAGGTGCTCGTGGTCCACCGTCCCGCCTACGACGACTGGACGCTGCCGAAGGGCAAGCCGGACGGCGGGGAGCTGCTGCCGGTTGCGGCCGTCCGCGAGTTCGCCGAGGAAACCGGGTACGTGCCGGACGGCCTGTCCCAACCGCTCGGCGTGGTGTCGTACACGGTCGGCGCGGCGACCAAACAGGTGTCGTGGTGGCTGGCGCGCCTGGCTGCCGCCGCCACGGCCGGGCCCGTCGCGAACCCCGCCGAGGTCGACGAGGTGCGCTGGCTGCCGTTGCCGGGCGTCCGGTCCCGGTTGACGTATGCCGACGAGGCCGACCTGGTTGAGCGCGCGGCCGCTGCGGGGCGGCCCAGCGTGCCGTTCGTGGTCGTGCGGCACGCGAAGGCGATGGACCGGTTCGAGTGGCCCGCCGGGGTGCCCGATGTGAAACGTCCGCTCGCGCCGCGCGGTGCACGCCAGGCCGAGGCGCTGGCCGGGCTGCTGGGGGCGTACGGGGTGCGCCGCGTCGCCTCCAGCGCGGCCGT
>WQUE01000126.1 GCA_009785885.1 Actinomycetes bacterium | reverse complement strand
GCGCACGACACGGCCGCGGATGCCAAGCAGCTGGTGGACGGCGCGACGACGCCGATCACGTTCACGGTGACGAACGACGGCACGGAGCCGCTGGTGAACGTCGTGATCAAGGACACCCCGGCGAGCGGGTCCAGCGCGTTGACCGGCCTGTCGTGCCTCGTCCCGGGCTCGACGACGCCGATCGCGGCGAATGCGACGACGGGTGAGGTGACATGGGCCGGACCGTTCGCGGTCAACGCCGTGATCACCTGCACCGGCACGCTGCCGGCCGTGGCGCTGGGCGCGACGCACGCGGACACGGCATCGGTGACCGGCGCGGGCGAATACACGGGCACGTCGGTGAGCGACCAGAACGAATGGCACGGGTTCGTCCCGTCGTTCGCGGTCGGCGACTACGTGTGGCAGGACGACAACGGCAACGGCATCCAGAACACGGGTGAGCCGCCCGTGACGGGTGTGACGGTGACGCTGCTCGACGGGACCGGCGCGACAGTCGCCACGACGACGACGGACGCGGCCGGCTACTACCTGTTCGACATGCTGCCGGCGGGTGACTACCAGGTGAAGTTCACGCTGCCGAGCGGGGACACCTGGACGACGTCGCTGGCGGGCACCGACCGGGCCGTCGACTCCAACGCGGACACGAACGGCCTCAGCGCGCTGTTCACGCTCGACGTCGGCCAGACCGGCCTCGTCGCCTCCACCGATCCGTCGCTCCCGACGGACTACACCGCGGCGGCGCAGTGGGTGAATCCGACGGTCGACGCCGGCATCATCCCGCCGGCGCACGTGGACATCCAGAAGTACGACACGCTGAACGGCGACACCAAGGTGACAGGCGACCATGACACGGCGGCCGACCCGAAGGTCCTGACGCAGGACACGACGACGCCGATCACGTTCACGATCACGAACGACGGCTTGGAGCCGCTGGTGGACATCACCGTGAAGGACACACCGGCCCTCGGGTCGGTGGCGTTGACCGGGTTGTCGTGCACCTTCCCGGATGCGACCACGGGAGTGACGTGGGCCGGGCCGTTCGCGGTCGGGGCGTCGTTCACGTGCACGGGTACGCTGCCGGGGGTGCCGCTCGACGGGACCCACGCGGATACGGCGTCGGTGATCGGCACGGGCGAGTTCTCCGGTTCGCCGGTGGACTCGACCGACGAGTGGCACGCGGTCGTCCCGTCGTACGCGGTGGGCGACTACGTGTGGATCGACCTGAACGGCAACGGCATCCAGGACGCGAACGAGCCGATCGTCCCGGGCGTGACGGTGAAACTGCTGGACGGCACCGGCGCGGTGGTCGCCACGACAACCACCGACGCATCCGGCTACTTCCTGTTCGACGACCTGCCGGCGGGCACCTACCAGCTGCAGTTCACCCTCCCGGCGGGCTACGACTGGACGAAGCCCGTGCAGGGCACCGACCAGAAGGTCGACTCCGACGCCGACAGCGCCGGTCTCACCGCCCAGTTCACGCTCGGTGACGGCGCGCCGAACCTGGTGCCGTCCACCGATCCGACGGTGCCGCCGGACTACACGGTCAAGGCCGGGGCGGTGAACCCGACCATCGACGCCGGCATCATCCCGGTGCCCGTGATCGCGATCGAGAAGTATGACACGCTGGCCGGCGACACCCGGGTGACCGGGGCGCACGACACGTCCGCCGACGCCAAGACGCTGGTCGCGGACACGACCACGCCGATCACGATGCTGATCACCAACACCGGCACGGAGCCGCTGCTGAACATCACCGTGACGGACACGCCGGCGACCGGTTCGGCGGCGCTGACCGGGTTGACGTGCACCTTCCCCGATGCGACCACGGGAGTGACGTGGGCCGGGCCGTTCGCGGCCGGGGCGTCGTTCACGTGCACCGGCCGGCTGCCCGGCATGGCCGCGAACACGGCCCACACCGACACCGCCTCGGTCGTCGGCACCGGACAGTACACCGGAACCACGGTGAACGCCGCCAACGAGTGGCACGCGATCGTCCCGGCTCAGGTGGTGACGCATCCGGCGCTGACGATCGTGAAGACGGCGTACCCCGCCGATCCGTCGACGCAGCCGTGCCCGTGGCCGGTCGCCACCGGCGGCACGCCGAAGGTGACCGATCCGGCCTGCCAGCCGCCGTCCACCGACGCGACGGGTCCCGTCCCGCAGCTCAAGGTGGGCGCGACCGCCTACTACGACTTCCTCGTGACCAACACGGGCGACGTGACCCTGACCAACGTGACCGTGTCCGAGACGGACTTCTCCGGCCTCGGCACGATGTCGGCGATCACCTGCCCGCAGACCACGCTGGATCCGGGACAGTTCATGCACTGCTCGGCGACGTACGTCGTCCAGCAGGGTGACCTGCCGCCGGGCAAGGTGATCAACGTGGCGCAGTCCACCGGCAAGGAGCCCGGCGGTTCGCTCGTCACGTCCAACACGTCCACGGCGAAGATCACCGTGGTCGCGCCGCCCGCCGGTCCGCTCGGTGGCGTCGCCGGTGCCACCGGCTACGCGATGGCGGCCGGCTGGATCATGATGGCGCTCGGACTGGCCATCGGGCTGTACTACATGGGCTCCGTGGCGACACGGCGCCGTGAGGAGGCGACTCGCTGATCTGATGGGTGCCGATGGCCCGCGCGGGGGTGTGCTCCGCGCGGGCCATCGGCGCACCGGGAAGCACGGATGGAGGCGCCCGCGGGGAGTGCTCCCCATGGTGCCTGGGGTGGGCCCCTGGTAGCGTGGCCGGTGAGTCCGGACCCCCAACCGAAAGGCCCCGGAATGACGTTCAGCGGCATGTCCCCCGAGCAGATCGAGGAATGCGCGCGTGCACTCAAGCGTCAAGGCCAGGAGCTGACCGCCACGCGGGGACAGATCTCCGGCCTGGTTCAGGAGGCCTCCGTCCACTGGCTCGGGCCCGACCTCCGGTCGTTCCAGACCTCGTGGAGTTCGTCCGGATCGCAGCGGATGGGCGCGGCCATCGCCACCCTGACGCGCATGGCCGACCACCTGAGCCGTCAGGCCGCCGAGCAGAGGACCGCGAGCCAAGCTCGGGCCGGCGGGGGCGGCGCGCTCGTCGGAGGGTCGGTCCCGACCAGGCCGGACCCCGGCCCGGTATCCGGCCCGGGGCCCTCGCCGACCTACGCCGAGACGGAGGAGGCCGTCCGGGTTGCCGTGGGTGCGGCGCTGGCTGCTGCCGGTCTCAGCCCGGAGGAGAAGCAGAAGGCCATCGAGACGATCGCGACACGCCTCGACGCCACCCCCGAGCCGTGGCGGTCGCTGTACCTGGACAACCTCGCCAAGCTTGACATCGCGCACGACGACGGCATCGATCACGACGGGATCCTGCCGTTCGATGACAACAGGACCGACTACTATCAAGGGCCCCTCGACACGATTCATGTCAATCTCACGAACGAGGCCAGCGACCCGCGCGGCCCGTTCTACACGCTCTTCCACGAACTCGGTCACGGCGTCGACGACAAAGAGGAGCTCTGGGGCATGGCGACGACCGGCTACACGATCGACGGCCACGACCTCGACGACGCCCTGCGCGCCGACGTCATCGACAGCATCTTCAGCGAGGTCGCGCGCTACTCGACGGATCCGGAGCAACAGAAGCGCGTCGTCAGCGCGATCATGAACAACATGACCGGGTTCATGAGCCCCGAAGACCTGGCGGTGGCCAACAACCTTCAGGCCTACTATGACACGCAGGTGCTCGCGGGTCCGGCCGCCAATGTTGCCAGCGACATCTTCGGGGCGATGACCGGGAACTTCCTCGGTGGCCCCGGCAACAACCTGTGGGGCCACGAGGCCTCATACTGGGATTCCGGCGGCAAGAATGCCTCCCACGAGTTCTGGGCCGGCTACGCCGCCGATCAGGTGGAGCAGAGCGCCGGCCTCACCACGACCCAGAGCCTGTTCCCCACCGCTCACGAGTTCGCCGACCAGATGGCAAAGGAGCTGGCCTCATGACGCGCATGAGTTTCCCGCCGAAGTTTTCACGCCGGAGGGGCCACGCCGTCGGCCTGCCCGCCCTCGTCGTGCTCGCGGTCGGCCTCGCCGGCTGCACCGGGCCCACGACGGTGTCCCAGCGCTGCGGCAACCTCATCGGTGATGTGGTCTCCGGCGAACAGGTCCTGCGGCAGATCATCGCCTGCACGGGGCTGACACCGCATGACACGTACCGGATCGACCTCGAGCAGGCCGTCCTGAAGCAGGACTACGGCAGGTGGAGCATCGACAGCGTGAAGGACCGGCTCGACACGTGGAAGGCCGGTGCCACGCCTGCGCAACAGTGGCAGTTCCTGCTGACGAACCCGGACTCGACGGCGTCGCTTCCCACCTTGGCTGCCGACGACATCCGGCAGGTCCTCGTGACCGTGTGGGACCAGGGCGCGTCCTTCCCGGCCCAGTACTGGTTCGATGTCGAAGACGCCCGCCTTGCCTGGAGCGACGACCGTCCCGTCCTTGGTGACCCTGGTGCGACCGGTGGCCCGTTGACCCAAGAACTCACCACGTCGCTCACCGGCGTCCTCAACACCTACCTACCACGGTGGGATCGCCGCTACCCGACCGGCGAGGTTCCACGCGACACGCCCAAGTCGCCCTACGGGTCGTGGTCGGTGGCTCTGGTGGTGGGCGACTACACGCTATTCCGTTACGCCAGCCAGGGGCCCTATGACAACACGCCACCGGACTTCGGGGCCTTCTTGGACGCCATCCGTGGGCTGGTGACCTGATCTGATCTTTGCCGGTTCGCCGGACCGATCCGTGTGCGATCAGATCCAGCGGGGGAACCACATGCGGGCCGACCAGGAGAAGTGCGTGATCAGCTGGTCGGTGAGGATCGGGTAGATGAACGCGAAGTTCGCCACGATCAGCACCACGCAGGCGGTGACGACGATCGCGCCGCGTTGCCGCCGTCGTCCCGCCGAGGGTGGCCCCAGGATCTTCCCGAGGCACATTGCGAGGATCGTCGCCGAGAACGGGATGATCATGATCGCGTAGAAGAAGAACAGGGGCCGCTGGTCGTTCGGGAACCAGCCGAGCCACGTCGCCGCCCCCGCCAGCAGCGGCACCGCGAACCGCCAATCCCGGCCCGCCAGCCAGAACACCAATGCCGCGATCAACGCCAACGCTGCCATCCACCACAAGAACGGGGTCCCGATCGCCAACACCGCCCGCGTGCACGTGTCACCGCCGGTCGCGTGGCAGCCGTCCACGCCCGGCTGGATCGTGTCGTAGGCGAAACTGATCGGTCGGGCGATCACGAGCCACCCCCACGGCTTCGCGTCGTAGGGGTGCGTCGCGTTCTTCATGAACTCGCCCGTGTGGAACCCCCACACTTCGGCCTGGTAGTGCCACCACGACGCCGCCGTGTTCCCCAACCAGCGCACCGATGTCATCGTCGGATTTTCCGCACCCCAGTTCCGGTAGTAACCGCCCGACGTCGCGAACCAACTTGCCCACGTCGCCACGTACGTCCCGAAACCCACCACCACCAAATACACGAACGCCGGCACACCATCCCGCCACAACGAAT
>WQUE01000125.1 GCA_009785885.1 Actinomycetes bacterium | reverse complement strand
TTTTCGCGGTCATGATGCGACGACAACAGCCAACACTCTACTTTCGATGCGTGTAGAGGTGCGGCAGCCCACGCCAGGCCGACGCGTGGACGGCTACTGCTTCCAGCTCTCGGGTTCCTTCGGCTCCTCAGGTTTGGCCCCGCCGCCGAACGCACGGGGCAGCGGGCTGCCGGTGGCGCGCATGCGGATCGTCGACACGACGACGGCCACGACCACCGTGACGACGACAATGATGATGATTCTCGTGACGCCTGCGGCCATGAGGATCATGGCGGCCTCCTAAATCTCCTTGTGGACGTAGATACGGTGGGCGATCGTCCAGGAGACGGCCCAGAAGAGCAGCCCGAGGACGACGCCGATGATGGGTAACAGATAGACGTGGTCGATGAAGAACTGGATGGTGTCGGTCACGTCCAGCGAGCCGGGATTGATCGCCCGGGTGATGAGAACGCCCAGCAGGAACACCAGGTACAAGGGCAGCATCGTGAACATGTACGAACGGGCGAAGCCGAACTGGTAGTAGATCGGGAACGCGATCGCGACGGCGAAGCAGAAGTAGGCGAACGCGGCCCCGATGGCGAACCACATGATCAGGGAGTTCAGCCCGGGCGTCCCCCCGAGGCTGGACCGTCGCGGGCCGAGTTGCCCCATGTCCACCCCGGCGAGACGCGACGCCAGAAGGCCGAAGGCCCATGCGATCACGCTGGCGATCGTCCCGAGGATCAGCGCGTACAGGTAGCGTCCGAGGACGATGTCGCGACGGCGCAGCGGCAGGGTGCCGTACAGACGCTCGCCGTGGTTCTTCTCCTGGTTTGCGAACACGCCGCCGGCGATGAACACCCCCAGGATCACGACGAGGAGGATCGTGAACACGGGCATCTTCGCCACCGTGCCGACCAGGAGGGCCAGCAGGAAGAACAGCGGATACAGCCTCAAATACGACCGGCCGGACAGGTAGTCGAGCCGGATCGCGCCCACGACTGTGGTCATGACCGTCCTCCGTCCTTGCTGATATGTATCAGGATCTCGTCGATCGTGGGCGCCTCCGTGACCAGGGCGGCGGGCGCGCCGCGGAGGTCGTCCGTCCGGATCAGCCCGGTGAAACCCGTGGACGCCTGCGAGAAGCCGATGATCGCCCGCCGCAGCGGCTCGGTCAGGTCGACCGCCGAGCCCTTCACGATGCGGAAGTGCTCCAGCAGGCCGTCCTTCGTCCCGGTGTAGAAGATGTGGCCGGCGTCGATCAGCGTGATGTAGTCGGCGATACGCTCCAGGTCGGACGTGATGTGCGTCGAGAAGAACACGCTCTTGGTTCCGTCGGCGATGTAGTCGCGGAGGATGTCGAGCAGTTCGCCCCGCGCGACCGGGTCGAGCCCGGACGTCGGCTCGTCGAGGATCAGCAGCTTGGCGCCGTGCGACATCGCGACGGCGAGCATCAGCTTCATCTTCATGCCGCGGGACAGCTCGCGTACGCGCTTGTCGGGAGGTAGATCGAAGTCGCTCAGGTAGCGGGCGAACCGGGCGCGGTCCCAGCGGGTGTAGAACCCCTGGATCGCGTTCTGCACGTCCGAGGCCCGCCACGAGTCGACGAAGAAGATCTCGTCGAACACGACCGCTACCTCTTGCTTCACGGCCAGCTCGTCGGCGCGGTTGTCCAAACCGAACACCTTGATCTCGCCGCCGTCCGGCACCGCCATGTTCAGGATGCACCGGATCGTCGTCGTCTTGCCCGCGCCGTTCTGCCCGACGAACCCCATGATGTAGCCGGCGGGGAGGCTGAACGAGACGGAGTCGAGCCGGAAATCCCGGTATCGCTTCCGGAGGCCGATCACCTCCAAGGCGTCGTTCATCGCCGCATCACTCATCGCCGCTTCCTTCCAGAGTGAAGTTGAAGATCGTCCGCAGGTCCGCCCTCGACAGCTTCGCCAGCCGGGCGGTCTCGATCGCGGCGCCGAAGTGTTCCTCGATCGTGCGGAGCAGTTGTTCCCGGATCAGCTCGCTGTCCCTCGGGGCCACGTAGCAGCCTTTGCCCTGTACGTTGACGACGTACCCACGCTGTTCGAGTTCGTTGTAGGCCCGCGTCGTCGTCATCACGCTGACCTTCAGGTCGCCCGCCAGTTGGCGGATGGACGGCAGCACGTCCCCCTCGTTCACCTCCCCGGCGAGGATCGCCGACGTGATCTGTTCGCAGATCTGCTCGTAGATCGGGGTTTCGGAGCTGTTCTTGATGATGACCCGCAACGCCTCACCTCCCCGGGCCGTCCCCTGTCACTGGTGTACATACTGTCTATGCCTCACCGTAACACCTGGGGTGCGCGAGGGCAAGCGGGGCTCGTGGGTGGGGGAGGTGCCGACGGTCGTCCAGCACGCGGTCGGGCTGATCGTCGTCGCTCCCGGCGGTACCGCCGCAGGCGAGAAACACGTAGATTGATAGGCACGGACGAGGAGTATCCATGATCGGGTTCATCGTGGTGGCGGCGGTGGGTTTCGTCGTGCTGTTGGTCTCCCTGGTGTTCGACGGCGTGATGGACGCGATGAACATGGACGTCACCGGCTCCGGCCTGTTCTCGGGGGCGTCCCTGGGCGGCTTGCTCACCGGCGTCGGCTGCGGCGGCGCGCTCGGGGTGGCACGGGGCTGGCCGACGCTGAGCGGGCTGCTGTTGGGCCTTGTCATCGGGCTCGTCATGGCCGGCGTGGCGATCGGGCTGTACCGGCTGTTGCGCAAGGCCGAGGTGTCCCAGGAGGAGTTCTCCCTCGACCGGCTCGTCGGCACGGCCGGCGTCGTCACCGCCGGCGCGGACGCCGGCCGGCGCGGCCTCGTCCAGGTCACCTACCTGGGCTCGCCGCGGACCGTCGGGTTCAACGCGTCCAAACCGATCGCGAGCGGGCAGTCCGTCGTCGTCACCGACGTGCTCGGCCCGGACCTCGTCACCGTCGTCCCCCATCAGACCATGCTCGAAGGAAGGCTCCCATGACCAGCATCAGCATCACCGCCATCATTGTCGCCGTGATCATCGTGGCGGTGGTGATCATCATCATCGCGATCGCCCAGCGCTACAAGATCCCGGACGCGAACGAGGCCCTCATCATCACCGGCTCCAAGGGCTCGGCCGCCGACGGCGCGGCGACGCTGAAGATCGTGATGGGTGCGGGTGCATTCATCCTGCCGTTCGTCCAGAAGTGCCGGGTGCTGTCCCTGGACGCGACCGAGATCGCGATGCAGGTGCCCGAGGGCGTCTCCAAGGACAACATCAAGGTTGTCGTCGACGCCGTCGCCCTCGCGAAAATCGACGGGACGCCCGCCGGCGTCCGCTCGGCCGCCCAGCGGTTCCTCGGCCGCGAAGACCAGATCCCGCGGATCATCCAGTCGATCCTCGCGGGCGCGCTGCGTGGCGTCGTCGGCAACATGACGATCGAGGAGATGCTCCGCGACCGGGAGGGTTTGGCGACCAAGATTCAGGACGCCGCCTCGTCGGCCCTCTCGGACGCCGGGCTGAAGGTCGACACGCTGCAGATCAACGGCATCTCCACCGACCCGGCGGACTACATCACGAACCTGGGACGTCCCCAGGCCGCGGAGGTCCGCAAGTCCGCCGAGGTCGCCGAGGCGATGAACGAGCAGGAGGCCGCCCGGGCGAAGGCCGAGGCGCGCATCCAGATCGCGAGCGCGAACAAGGACGCCCAGCTGAAGGAGGCCGGGTTCCTCAAGGAGACGTCCCAGGCGGATGCCGAAGCGCAGGCCGTCGGCCCGATGACGAAGGCCGCCCAGGATGCGCTCATCACCCAGGCGCAGCAGCAGAACGCCCAACAGATCGCGACCCTGACGAAGCTGCAGCTCGACTCGGACGTCCGCGCGAAGGCCGACGCGAGCCTGTACGCCGCGCAGAAGGCCGCCGACGCCGAGTTGTACACCGCCGAGCAGCGGGCGAAGGCGCAGGCCGTCCAGGTGACGGCCGCCGCCGAGGCCGAGCAGACCCGCCTGACCCGCGAGGGCGACGGGCGTGCCTCCGCGACGAAGGCGTCCGGTCTGGCCGAGGCCACCGCGACACAGGCGCGGCTCACCGGTGAGGGCGACGGCCAGGCGGCCGCGACGAAGGCCGCCGGCCTGGCCGAGGCGGAGGCGATCCGGGCGAAAGGCCTGGCCGAGGCCGAGGCCATCAAGGCGAAAGGCACGTCCGAAGCGCAGGTGCGCGAGATGCTTGCGCAGGCATACGCCCAGTACGGTCAACAGGCGATCATCGACCGGGTGCTGTCCACGATGCCGGACATGCTCGCCGCCGCCGCGAAGCCGATCGGCGACGTCGACTCGATCACCGTCATCGGCGGCGCCGAGGCCGCCGGCGGGGTGACCCGGTTGTCGACGGAGATGCTCGTGAAACTGCCGGCGGTGATCAAGGCGGCCACCGGGCTCGACGTCGTCGACCTGATGCACGACTGGTTCGCCACGGGCAAGGCCGCGAGTGCAGCCGAGGACGCCCCCGTCGCCCCCGTCGCCCCCGTGCTCGCCGTGCCCGCCGAGGCACCCACGGCGCCCAAGGCGAAGGGGAAGGCCAAGCCGGTGGACGAGGCGGACGCCAGCTTCATCGACGTCCCCCCGGTCGAGGTGGCTTGACCTCACACGCGCTGGCGGTCGCCTTGCAGGAGTTCATCGGGCACGGCTTCTCGCACACCGACGTCGTCCCGGCCCTCGCACCCGACCCCAACCGATAGCCGTTGGTGCCCGGCCTCACGACCCGGACCGGTCGTCAGAGTTCGCACCCGCAGAAGGGGCAGTAGCACACGCCATAGCTCGCGAACCAGCCGACCCGGAAACCGATGTACGTGCCGCAGGCATCGCAGCGGGCGAACAAGAACTCGATGACCAGTGCCGCCAGCATCAAGAGGATCGCGACGACGAAGAGGATGATCGGCAGGACCCAGGAGGCGTCATAACGCGCGACCCCACCCTTGGTGTCGGGCGGGAAGCACAACCAGGCCGCCACCAACCCGATCACCATGCCGACCGCGCAGATCGTCGTCACCTTCCGGGCTGTCCTGAAGTTCATCCGTCTCCCCTTGCCAAGCCTAGCGGCACATGGCAGCCGCGCCACACACCCCGCCACGCCCCGCCGCCGGACGTGCCGTCGACGATCAGGTCCGCCCGCTCCCAGGGACGCTCGGCACAGTGGAACGGCACCTCGGAGGCCATCCAGCCGGCGTGGAACGCGGCGACGTCCTCACGCGTGTCGCCGTCCACGCCGATGTCCCGGACCAGGCAGCGTTCCCGGGCCAGCACCGGATCGCAGTCCACCCACACGACCAGGCACGCGAGCGCGGCAAGTTCGCGCCGGCCCGCGCCGACGCCCTCGACGACGAGCACGGCGGTCGCGTCCGTCCGCACCGAGCCGGGACGTCCCCGGGCAACCCAGCCGGGCGGGCGGTAGTCGACGACGCCGCCGTCCAGCCACGGACGGACGACCCCGTCCAGCATCGCGTCCGCCCAGTCGGTCGGGTGCAGGTGCCAGGCGACGTCGTCGGTGTGAACGACGTCCGCCCCGGGGACGGCCGTCGCCAAGCCACGAGCGAACGTCGATTTGCCCGACCCGGACGACCCGTCCACGC
>WQUE01000124.1 GCA_009785885.1 Actinomycetes bacterium | reverse complement strand
CCCCCCGTCGATCCGCGCAACCCGAACGACCCTCACCAGGCGCGCGAGAGCGCCCGGCGCCGCAGGACGAGCGCCTGCTCGACGGAGGCCACCACCTGCGCCGGACCACGCAACTCGTCGGCGGTCACGCTGATCAGCAGCCAGCCGTCGTCCTGCAGCAGACGACGCCGCCGGGCGTCGAACTCCATCTGCGCCCGGTTGCCCACATGGACCGCACCGTCGTACTCCACCCCGACCCGCTCCGGCTTGTAGGCCATGTCAAGGTGGAACGGCACACCCGACCCGGCGCATCGCACCGCCAGGTTCACCGCCGGTTTGGGCAGGCCGGCATGAACCAGGACGAGCCGTGTCCGCGTCTCGTACAACGAGTCCGTTCCCGGCCGCACCCACCGCAGGGCCTGGCGCACCCGGTCGACCCCCGGCCGGCCGGCGAGCCGGGACACCACCGCCGTCACCTCCGGCACCGTGAGCAGGGGACGCTGGCGCCGGAGGAGCCCGTCGCCCACCTCGATCAACTCATCCATGCTGGCGCCGCGCAGCTGCATCCAGTGCTCGGCCGGATGCAGCAGCGGCAGCCCGTACCGCCGGCCCCACACCTGCACCAGGAACCGGCGGCGGTGTCCGACCACGCCCGCACGCCTCACCTCACCCGCGCCAGGCGGCAGCAGGATGTGACAGGTGTCCCAGTCCTCCAGGTGTTCCGGGAGCGCCACTCCCAGCACCTGTAGCGCCGTCGGACCGTGCAACACCGCGCCTTTGGCCTCGTGGCAGGCCATCACCGCCCGCACGCGGGCAAGGAACTCCATCCGCCGGCGGCCGTACTCGTCATCGGCTACGACGGGACGTCCGTACACCCCGCGGATCAGCCGCCGGTACCCCAGGCGGCCATACGTGCGACTGGTCACCCCGCCGCGCCCCGCCAGCCGGATCTCAGGAAACCCCATGCCTTCATCCTGGTCAAGACGTGATCGCGCGACCCCCCGCGGGCGCCCACCTGTGGATGATTCCTCGACGGCCTCACCCCTGTGGATAATGCCTTGCGCGGACGCCGCCCTCACATCCACCCGCGCCGGGACGCACTCGCCTCGGGCCACACCGTGTCGGGCGCCTCCAGCGCCGCGGACAGCCGCCGCAGATACTCCACCCGGGGGATGGCGACGGCGCCAAGGCTGGCCAGGTGGGGGGTCAGCCACTGGACGTCCAACAACGCATCCCCGTCCGGACGGGCACGCAGCACGTCCACCAGGCGCAGCAGCGCCACCTTGGACGCATCGCGTCCGCATGCGCGGTCATGGAACATCGACTCCCCGGCGAACAGCGCGCCGAGGCTGACGCCGTACAACCCGCCGACGAGACGTCCGTCCTCGTCCCAGGTTTCGACGCTGTGGACGTGCCCCTGCTCGAACAGCCGGGTGTACACCGTGCGGACGCGGGCGTCGATCCAGCCGTCGGGACGTGCCGGATCCGCACACCCGTCCATGACCCGCTCGAACGCGGCGTCCACCGTCGTCGTGTGCCGCCGGGCGGACTGCCGCAGGCTGTGGCTGACGCGCAGCGCCGGCAGCGGCAGCACGCCCCGGTGCGCAGGGGACCACCAGCCCATGTCGTCCCCCAGCACGTCCAGCGGCATCGGGAACACCCCGCACCGGTACGCCGCCAGCACCAGCCCGGCGTCGAACTGGTCCGAGCGGCCGATCAGGTCTTGTCGCGGCCAGGTCCCGGGCGGCCCGAACAGCATCGACAGCATGCGTCCATCCTCCCACCGGCGCCAGGCCCCGGCGGTCCCCGGCGGGCCTCGCATGCCGGCGCGCCTTCGCTCATAGCGTTCAGGGCGCACTACGTGCGGCGGCCCCATCCCGTCCCCGGATCAGTAGCGTTTGGTGGTGACAGCGAGCCTGCCCCCCGTGTGGCGCGGCCCCCTGAGGAAGGTGACGACGTTGATAGGCCATGGACGCGGCTTGCGCTTGGCCGCGTGCCTGTTATCCGCGTGCGCGCTGGCCCTGACCGGGTGCGTGAATGGGCAAGATGCGCCACCGACCCCGACGCCGCCGGCCATCACGGTGCGCGCGACGCTTGACTGGATCAATGCCTCGATTGCCTTGCCCCTCGACGCCTACCAGATGAACACCAGTCAGCTCAACACGGCCTACGCCGCCCAGCAGATCGTGTTCGCCCGCTGCGTGCTCGGATCGCACGACGTCCCGGCGGTCGTCCTCCAATCCGCCAGCGACACCCTGCGGACTGCCCCTTCGCCGACTCGCTGGATCTACGGCCATTGGGACGTCGGCTTCATCACGGCGCAGGGCTTGGGCTCGCCTTGGGCTCCTCCTGGCTACGGCGTCGGGCAAGGCCTCACCGTCAGTCCGGATCAAGGGAGGGCCTGCGTCGAGACCGCCGACTACATGAGCCTCGATGTCATCGACGCCCAGACCAGCACGATCAGCAACGAGGAAGGCAACGATGGCACCGATCTCCTGGTGACGATCGGGATGACGGCGAATGCCCAGACGCTCGCCGATCCACGGTTCCGGGCGCTGGCCCAGGCGCGCGCCGATTGCGTCAAGGCCGCGGGCTATGCCCTGGATCCCGGCAGTTCGTACCAGGGTGTGGGTCTACAGGATGATTGGACGGACGAGCAGCGGCTCAAGGCCGCGCTGGCAGAGGCCGAGTGCGGCGACGGCATGAACTTCACACAGCAGGCGGCTGACATCAACGCCACATATCAGCAGGCCTTGATCGACCAGCATGAGGCCGAGTTGGTCGCCATCCAGCAGCTTGTGCTCGACCGCGTCGCACGTGCCAGCGCGGTCCTGCGCAGTGTCAGAGTCATGTGAAGCGGACGCGCCCAACGTCCCTTCTCGTGTTGGGGGACCTGCCAGATGGGCAAAGACCCGAGTCACGCGAGCCCTGATCGGCCCCCCAAGCGTTCGCTCCGCGTGTTTGCCGGTGAGCAACGTCCAGCCCTCCCACCAAGGCACGCCACCCAAGACATGTTCGCTCACAGCTGGCCTGGAGCGCACCCAGGCGCTAGGCTCGAAACCGCGCGATCGTAGCCGATCGAAGCATGCAACTAAATTCAACCCCGGTCATCGCCGACCCCGAGACAGAAAGAAGACATCGACATGTCGGAGACCGCAGCCTCCGGCCTGGTGGCCTCGGTGAAGAGCCACCTGCTGCCGGAGGACGAGCCGTTCATCCTGCGCAACGACAAGGGCATCCCGGTCGGGGTGCGCCTGGCGGAGAAGTGGACCTGGTGGCGCATCGCCCTGTGGGTGGCGATCGCCTTGGTGGGCGCCACCGGCTGGCTGATGCTGGCCATCATCCGCGGTGAGAACGTGAACGTCCGCTGGTTCGTCGTCGCGGCCGTCTGCACGTACGCGATCGCGTACCGCTTCTATGCGCTGTTCATCCAGCGGAAGATCATGCGTCCGGACGACACCCGGGCAACCCCGGCCGAGCGCATCAACAACGGTCAGGACTTCGACCCGACGGACCGCCGCGTGCTGTACGGCCACCACTTCGCGGCCATCGCCGGCGCCGGCCCGCTCGTCGGCCCCGTGCTCAGCGCCCAGATGGGCTACCTGCCGGGCACGATCTGGATCATCGTCGGCGTGTGCCTCGCCGGCGCGGTGCAGGACATGCTCGTGCTGTTCTTCTCGATGCGCCGCGGCGGACGTTCACTCGGGCAGATGGCGATCGACGAAATCGGCAAGATCGGCGGCACGGTCGCCCTCATCGGCATCTTCATCATGCTGATGATCGTCCTCGCCGTGCTCGCCCTGATCTGCGTCAACGCGATGACCGGCTCGCCGTGGAGCGTGTGGTCGATCGGCTGCACCATCCCGATCGCCCTGCTCATGGGCCTGTACCTGCGGTTCATCCGGCCGGGCAAGGTGTCCGAGGTGTCGCTGATCGGCTTCGTCCTGCTGATCCTCGCGATCATCTCCGGCAACTGGATCTCCCACTCCGGCCTCGCGAACGCCCTCACGCTCACGGGCACGCAGCTGTCGTGGTGCGTCGTCGTGTACGGCTTCTTCGCCGCGGTGCTGCCCGTGTGGCTCCTGCTCACCCCGCGCGACTACCTGTCGACGTTCATGAAGGTTGGGACGATCGTGCTCCTCGCCGTCGGCATCCTCGCCGTCGGCCCGATCGCCCAGACGGCCGCCGTCTCCACGTTCGCGTCCAACACCGCCGGCCCGGTGTTCGCCGGGGCGCTGTTCCCGTTCCTGTTCATCACGATCGCGTGCGGCGCGCTGTCCGGCATGCACGCCACGGTGTCGTCCGGGACGACACCGAAGATGATCCAGAAGGAATCCCAGGCGCGCATGGTCGGCTACGGCGGCATGCTCATGGAGTCGTTCGTCGCGATCATGGCGCTGGCCGCGGCCGTGTCCCTGAACGTCGGGACGTACTTCACCATGAACACGTCCACCGCGACCCTCACGTCGCTCGCAACCCGGGCCACCACGGCCGGCGTCGAGATCGACGAGCAGACCGGCGCCGTCTACCAGGCGCGCGACACCAAGCCCGCCGGCACCGTCCCCGTGACGGCCGACATGATCGCCACCTGGAACAAGGCCATCTCGGCCGGGTCGGCGAACGGCGCGACGGCCCAGCAGAAGGCGGACGCGAACCCGGCGAAAGCCCAGTTGGCGGCTGTCGCCGTGACGCAGCTCGTCGTCCAGGACGCCCAGGGACGCACCCCGAAGGTCATGTGGGACCAGCCGGGTTCGAACGGCGGACCGTCCATCGACATGTACGACAAGGCGGCGCTGGAGCAGATCGCGCAGGACGTGGGCGAACCGTCCATCGTCTCGCGCACCGGCGGGGCGCCGACGCTGGCCGTCGCCATGGCGGACATCCTGCACCGCATCTTCGGCGGCCGGGGGATGATGAGCTTCTGGTATCACTTCGCGGTGATGTTCGAGGCCCTGTTCATCCTGTCGGCCGTCGACGCCGTGACGCGCGTGACGCGTTTCCAGTTGTCGGACGCGATCGGCAACATCATCCCGAAGTTCAAGCAGCCGTCCTGGCGTGTCGGCGCGTGGATCTGCACGGCGATCGTCGTGGCGTGCTGGGGGTCGCTGCTGCTGATGGGCGTGACCGACCCGAGAGGCGGCATCCAGACGCTGTATCCGCTGTTCGGCATCGCCAACCAGCTGATCGCGGCGATCGCCTTGATGATCGTGACCGTGATGGTCACCCGGAAGGGGTATCACCACTGGATCTGGATTCCGATCCTGCCGCTCGCCTGGGACGTTTCCACGACGTTCACGGCGTCCTGGCAGAAGATCTTCTCCCATGATCCGGCGCTGTCGTACTGGAAGCAGTGGTCCAATGCGAAAGCGGCCCTGGCCGCCCATGCCGGCAACGCGGCGCAGCAGGCGATCGACAATGCGACCATCCGCAACACGTTCATCCAGGGGACGCTGTCGGTGGTGTTCCTTGCGATGGCGGTCACGGTGCTGATCGCCGCCGCCGTCCGGGTGGTCAAGACCATCACGACGAAGGACGAGTTCACGTCCGAGGATCCGTACGTCCCCTCGGCGCTGTTCGCCCCGGTGCACTTCATCGCCAAGCCGGTGGAGGCACGCGCGGAGGCGGA
>WQUE01000123.1 GCA_009785885.1 Actinomycetes bacterium | reverse complement strand
TCGATCGTGAACGCAACACAACCGAGCATCCCGCCGATGACCCCCCGCATCAAGGCCCACCCGCCAGACCCAAACCCCACCACACGACGGGACTCAGGCACTGGTAGTCCTGCCTGTCATAGGCGAGCTGGCCCAACTCGAGGATGGCGTAGGCCGACATCAGTCCCTCATATGTCTGGGTCGTGGAGGAGTCGGAGTACTCCCACGAGAGCACGGGATGTGCATAGAGAGTGGCGAGGATCGGCTGCGCCTCACCGGTCTGGCCGGCACGCGCCAGACCGGCCGCGAGCTTGAGGTCCGTCCATCCCTGTCCCGTCATGAAGCAGCCCAGATACGTCGCATAGCTGCTGGGCGCGTAGCAGGTGGGCGCCGGTGGGCCAGATCCGTAGAGTGCTCGTGCCGTCTCGAAGGCGCGAACTGCCTCAGGCCAGCGTCCCTGGAGGGCACGGATCTCACCTAGTCTCTCGAAGGCTTCGGGCGCGCCAGCATCCGCGGCGATCCAGGCGCTCGCTGTCTGCGCGGCCCCGTCCAGGTCACCCCAGTACCGCTGCAGGTCCTGACGCGAGTCCGCGGCTTCGCTCGCCGTCATGTCGGATTGGCCACCCATGGCCCGAAGAAGTAGGCATTCGGTTGACAGGTCCGAGACGCGGCACGGTGGCGCGGCATCCGGCTCGTCGGCCAGCGCGGCGTACTGGCGGACCAGCGTATCGCGAGCGGTTGGCAGCAGAGGATCGAGGAAGAACCCTCCGTCGAGGGAAGAACTCCAGTCCTCACGCGATATCGGGATGTAGCCCTGGTCGTAGACCAGATCTCCCGCCCCGCATCCCGAGACGTACCCGAACAGCGTGGCTGTTGTCCCTGGTTCGAGTGAAAGCAGCAACTGAGGCCTCGTACCGCACCCATCGTTCGGACTGTATGTCAGGATAGGAGCAGGCGAATCAGACCCAGAACTCGTCGGCGCAGTGGTCAGCGCAGACCGAGCGTCACCGCTGCGTGCTAGTGCGGCGGCCTTGATCGCGCGGGCTGCCGTCGCCCCGCGTGCGGTGTCGTTCAGGCTTGCCAGAGTCGCGAGCGCTGCCGAGGCATCGAGGTTGGCCAGCTGCGCATCGGCCAACGAGACCACCGGCGTCGGGTCGCTGGTCACTGCGCTGGCAGCGGAGTAGGCGTGCATGGCCTGCGTGAGGTAGTACCGGTGGGTGAACATGCCCGATCCGACCGGCAATGTTCGATCCAGCATGCGGTAGGTGTCACCCAGCAGAAGATGGCTCGCCGGCACGTCGGGATACTGAGCCACGATCATCTGTGCCGCGTCCTCGGTTCCCTCACCGTCGATCGATCCATCGTCAAGACGATAAGGCCATTCGCCTCCGGTCAGGCGGCTCTTGGCCAGTTCCACAGCCGGAGTCGGGTCGGTAGGGCAGGCGGTGATGGCCCCCTCCCACAGGGACACCAACGCACTCGTTCGCTCACTGAAGGGCTGTCCACCCGCCGGTCCGCGAAGGCCGACGGCGTGGGCGTGGGCCATTCGGCTGTTGCAGGTGCCGAAGTGGTCGGCGGCAGCCCGAGCGATGGCGACGAAGAGGATGCGCCAGCCCACAGATCCGTCATCGAAGTGGGGCCGCGCCGCACCCGCGAGCTCAAGAACGGCGACCAGATTCAGGACGTCGGTTTCGCGGTTCGCTGGCGCCAAGGCAAGGGCACTGGCGATCTGCTGATCGGGCACCGGGCTGATCGAGCCCTGCTGACCAAATGCCTGCTTCTCGGTCGTGTCGAACGGTGTCGCAGCCCAGATACTCGGCCATGTGTCGCCGAAGGCCTTCTGGCCGTATTCCTGGATGGCGGCGTCGGGGTCCTTCTGAAAGGCGGCCCAGGCGGCGTCGCTGATGAGGGGGAGGGTGCGGATGCCGAGGCCGTCCATCTTCTTCGGGGTGGGGGATGTTGCGGGCGAGCCGGCGCCGGATACGCCAGCCGCTCCTGGCGACGGCGTGGTGACGGCGGCGCCTGGCCCTGCGACGGCCAAGGCCGTGACATCGCGCTCGGCCATGGGCACGGCGATCAGGGGGATCACGGTTTGCACGAGCACGACGAACGCCGCGACGGCGGCGAGAACCAGCACGGCAACCGCCGGACGTGGGCGCAGCGTTGCCTCATCGCGTGGCTGCGGCGCTGGTGACGGGGGAGTTGGCGACGGGGGCATCGGCGCGACGCGGTCGGTGTCAATCACGGTGGGGCTGCCCGGGCCGCCGTTGTGTGGAGCGGGCACGGACGGTGCGAGAGAGGGCGCTTGTCGCGCGTCCTCGTCCAGGACTGGAGGCGGTGACGGGGTGAGCGATGGCTGGGGTCCACCGTCGGTCGGCAGAGGTTCGACGGTGGCTGTCTCGTCTGCCGAGTGCCGAGGCGTGGCAGGCGCCGCAGCGCTCCTGCCCGTGGTGTGCTTGGCCGCCGGTGCGTGCGGTTGGCTGCTGCCCTCATCGGTGCGGGCGCGGGTGGCAGCGGTCGGCGCAGGGCTCGCGACGGACGACGGGCCGGCGTCGTTCGTGGCCATTCCGTCCTCGACGCCCGCCGGTGCCGGTGTGGCAGGCGTCGGCGTGGGAGGTGAGGCGGGCTCTACGTCAGATCGTCCGGGGGGGGGGTCTTGGATATCTCGGGCATGGTGATGTGTCCTTCTGTCCGGCGAGGAGGTCTTCGCAGCGATCTGGTTTCAGAAGACTAGCGCCCCGTCGGTCCGCGTGTGAAGTCCGCGAGTGGATTGTGGGCTACGCATTTCTGATCACCTGGACCAGGGCATCCAGGCGCGCCTCCGCTGAGGGGCGATCCGGACCACGCGGCATCCAAGAGTCAGCGGCAATCGTCGTCCACGGACGCCTCGGAGACGACTCCCGATGAGGAATGTCGGGGAAACCGCCTTAACCTGCGACATTCCTCAGCGGCAATCGTGCGCAAGCCCCGCCAGGCCCACGATCTCTCCCCAAGAGTGACCACTCGGGCGGGTAGCGTCAGCAGAGCCACCGCCCCGACGAGCGCATCGCCGCCGCGGCCGCGCGGCTCGGCTGAGCGGGTTCACTCCTCGGCGTCCTGGGGGGTGTCCTCGCGGGCGATCGCGGCCAGATCGTACGGCGTCGACTGATACACGAAGTAGTTGAGCCAGTTCGAGTACAGCAGGTTCGCGTGCGAACGCCAGGTGACGTGCGGCTCGCGGGTGGGGTCGTCGCCCGGGAAGTAGTTGCGCGGCACCGCGATGGGCAGCCCGAGGGCCAGGTCGCGCTCGTACTCGGCGCGCAGCGTGCCGGCGTCGTACTCGGAGTGCCCGGTGATGAACACCTGGCGCCCGCCCTTGGTCGCGGCGGCATACAGCCCCGCCTCCGGCGAGGAGGCCAGCACGCGCAACTGCGGCACGGCGGCGACGTCCTCGCGGCGCACGGTCGTGCGGCGCGAGTGGGGCGCCATGAACACGTCGTCGAAGCCGCGGAGGAGCATGGAGCCGCTCTGCTCGACGGTGTGCTCGAACACGCCGAAGAGCTTGGTGTCGAGCGTCACCTTGGGCACGCCGTAGTGGTGGTACAGCCCGGCCTGAGCCGCCCAGCAGATGTGGAAGGTCGAATGCACGTGCGTCAGGCTCCACTCCATGATGGCGCACAGTTCGTCCCAGTAGTCGACCTCCTCGAAGGGGAGGAGTTCGACCGGTGCGCCCGTGATGATGAACCCGTCATAGGTGGAGTCGGCGATCTCGTCGAAGGTCTTGTAGAACGCGAGCATGTGCTCGGGCGCCGTATTGGTGGCGGCGTGGCTGCCGGTCTGGATCAGGTCCAACTCGACCTGCAGCGGCGTGTTGCCGAGAAGGCGGGACAACTGCGTCTCCGTCGCGATCTTGGTCGGCATCAGGTTGAGCACGCCGATGCGCAGCGGACGGATGTCCTGGGTGATGGCCCGGGTCTGGGTCATCACGAAGATGTTCTCCGCGCGCAGCGTCGCCGCGGCGGGCAGCTCGTTGGGGATCTTGATCGGCATGGCGTCACTCCAGACGGGCGAGCGCCTGGTCGAGATCGGCGATCAGGTCGGCGGCGTCCTCGATGCCGCAGGAGAGCCGGACCAGATCGGGCGAGACGCCGGCGGCGGCCAACTCGGCATCGGTCATCTGCCGGTGCGTCGTGGAGGCCGGGTGCAGGCAGCACGTCCGCGCGTCGGCGACGTGCGTCTCGATGGCGGCGAGCTTGAGGTTGCCCATGAAGGCCTGGCCCGCCGCCCGTCCGCCGCGGACTCCGAACGAGACCACTCCGCAGGAGCCGTCCGGCAGGTACTTCCGGGCCAGGTTGTAGCTGGGGTCCCCGGGCAGCCCGGGATACGTGACCCAGGAGATGGCTGGGTGGTCGCGCAGATGCTCGGCCACGGCCTGGCCGTTGTCGGCGTGGCGCCGCATGCGCAGGTGCAGCGTCTCCAGGCCCAGGTTCAGCAGGAAGGCGTTCTGCGGCGACTGGACGGCGCCGAAGTCGCGCATCAGGTGGGCGGTCGCCTTGGTGATGAACGCGCCGGCCGACCCGAACCGCTCGGCGTAGGTGACGCCGTGATAGCTCTCATCGGGCGTGGTCAGTCCCGGGAACGTGGCGGCGTGCGCCATCCAGTCGAAGTGGCCCGAGTCGACGATGCAGCCGCCGACGGCGGCGCCGTGGCCGTCCATGTACTTCGTCGTGGAATGGATGACGATGTCCGCGCCCCACTCGAACGGCCGGCAGTGGATCGGCGTGGGGAAGGTGTTGTCCACGATCAGCGGCACGCCGTGCCGGTGCGCCGCCGCGGCGAACCTCTCGATGTCGAGCACCACCAGCGCCGGGTTGGCGATGGTCTCCCCGAAGACGGCCTTGGTTGTCGGCCGGAAGGCGGCGTCCAGGTCGTCGTCGGTGCAGTTCGGGGGCACGAACGTGAACTCGATGCCCATCTGCGCCATGGTGACGGAGAACAGGTTGAAGGTGCCGCCGTACAGGGTCGAGGACGCGACGATGTGGTCCCCCTGCCCGGCGAGGTTGAAGATGCTGAAGAAGCTCGCGGCCTGGCCCGAGGCGGTGAGCATTGCCGCGGTGCCGCCTTCCAGCGCGGCGATCTTCGCGGCGACGGCGTCGCTGGTGGGGTTCGCCAGCCGCGTGTAGAAGTAGCCGGAGGTCTCCAGGTCGAAGAGCCAGCCCATCTGCTCGCCGGTCTCGTAGCGGAACGTCGTGCTCTGCACGATGGGGACCTGGCGCGGCTCGCCGTTGCCGGGGGTGTATCCCGCCTGCACGCACGTCGTCCCGATGCCCGTCATGGCTGTCCTCCCCGCCCGCTTCGGAGCTGTGCCCTGTGTCCGCGCGGTCGCTCACCTGATCCGGCGTCCGCCAAGGCCGTCAGCCTACAGGGGCCGACCGTGCATCGGCCGACCCGTCCACCTCAGCGCAGCCTGATCCATACCTGGGTCGCGCCGACGGTGGCCGGCGGCGGCAGGGGGGAGGGACTGGCCGTCGATGTCCCGGGCGCCGAACTGGTCGCCGAGGCCGAACCGGTCGCCGGCGCCGCACCGGTCACCGCCACGGGGCTGGTGCCGGGGGTCGGGGCCGGACGCCAGACGGCCAGAACGGTCGGATCGACGGTGAACGTCTGGGTCCCGACCTGCA
>WQUE01000122.1 GCA_009785885.1 Actinomycetes bacterium | reverse complement strand
GTGTCGGTGACGTACACGCCGACGGGCAACGGCGGCTTCACGGACACGTGCACGTTCGCGGTGTTGGATCCGGCGACGACCCTGACCGCCACGGCGACCCTGACGATCACGGTGTCGGCCGCGCCGCCGGTGGCGAACAACGCCTCGGCGTCGACCGCCTGGAACGCGCCCGTCACGAAGGCGGTGACGGCCGCGCCGCTCGTGGTCTCCTCGATCAAGACCCAGGCGACGAAGGGGACCTGCGTCGTGGCCGCCGACAAGGTGTCGGTGACGTACACGCCGTCGGGCAACGGCGGCTACACGGACACGTGTGACTTCGTCGTGACGGATCCGGCGACGGCGCTGACCGCCACGGCGACCCTGACGATCACCGTGGGGGCCAAGCCGGACGCGCCGGTCGCGACCAACGCCTCGGCGTCGACGGCGTGGAACGCGCCGGTGACGACGAAGGTGACGTCCGACCCGCTGGTGGTGTCGAGTGTGGCGACGCAGCCCGCCCACGGCACGTGCGCGGTCGCGGCCGATGCGGTGTCGGTGACGTACACGCCGTCCGGCAACGGTGGCTTCACGGACACGTGCGTGTTCGTGATCACCGACCCGGCGACGACGCTCACGGCACAGGCGACCCTGACCGTCACGGTCTCCGCGGGCCCGCCGGCGGCGACGGACGCGACGGCCTCGACGGGCTGGAACGCGCCCGTGACGACGAAGGTCACGTCCGCCCCGCTGCAGGTGTCCTCGATCAAGACGCAAGCCACCCATGGGACCTGCGCGGTCGCGGCTGACAAGGTGTCCGTGACGTACACGCCGTCCGGCAACGGTGGTGTGACCGACAGCTGTGTGTTCGTCGTCACCGATCCGGCGACCTCGCTCACGGCGACGGCGACGCTGACGGTCACGGTGGCGGCCAAGCCGGCCTCCGTCGCGGCCATCGCGGCGTTCACCGTCGCGCCCGCGGCGAGCGGCGACGTGCCGGCGGACGGCGTGGCGGCCTGGACGGGGACGGTCACCCTGAAGGATCAGTTCGGCGACCCGGTGACGGGCGCAGCGAGCACCCTGACGTGGCAGATCGCCAGCCTGGCGACCCCCCCGGCCGGCACCGCGACCGCGTCCACCCCCGTGGACCGTGGCGACGGGACGTACACCGTGTCGTTCACCTCGCACGACGCAGGCCAGTACCAGGTGACGCCGGGCCTGGCGTCCACCGGCCCGGTCGGCACGCTGGCCAAGACCATCGTGTTCACGACGGGACCGTGCACCGGTGTGGGCTGCCCGCCGCTGAGCGCGACGCTCGGCCTGTCGGCGGATCACCTCACCGTGACGCCGGGCCCGTGCGGTGCGCCCGGCACGGTCAGCCCGGCGACCGTGACGGCCACCGTGGTCGTGACCGATGTCAACAACAACCGGCTGTCCGACGTGCCGGTGACGTTCGCCGTCGACGGCTCGCTCGCGATCAGCGGCCCTGCCACCGTGAACACCGGGACGAACGGTGCCGCCACGGTGAGCATCACGGTCGATCCCGCGTCGGCGCTGGCCGGTGCGTATCACGTCACCGCCTCCGCGGACGGCGTGAACATGACCGGCACGCCGGCCCCCCTCGGTGTCCTGCTCATCGGAACGACCGTCGAGACGCTGTCGCTGTCGGCGATGACGGCCGTCCCGACCTCCGGTGCGGCCTCGGTGCCCGCCGATGGCACGTCTTCCTGGACGATCAGCGTGACCGCGACCGATGCGTGCACCGGTCCGGTCTCCGGGCTCCCGGTGTCGTTCGCGGCGACGCCCGACGGTGTGCTGTCGGCCGGCGACGTGCGGACGGATGCCGACGGTGTGGCGACCGTGACGGTGACCGACGAGACGGTCCAGACGGTGCTGGTGTCCGCGTCGGCGGCCGGGACGCTGGTGACGGGGATATCCCCGCCCAACTCGCCGGTTTCCGTGGCCTTCGCTGCGGTGACACCACCCGCGAAGCCGACCGGGGTCGCGGTCGTGACGCTGGACAACCAGCCGGCCGGTGACGGGCAGGACGTTGTGACGGTGACCGTCACGGGTCCGGCAGGCCCGGTGGCGGGCGCGGTGGTATCGCTGGCGGCGGATGATCCGGCCGTGACGGTGCAGCCCGGCATCGATCCCACGGGCGCCGATGGCACGACGACCGCGTGGGTGTCGGCGAGCGCGCCCGGGACGTACGCGGTGGCCGTCGCCGTGGAGGGTCTCAACGGGGTCGACAACTCCCCGGTGATGCTCTCGTTCGTTGCCGCGGCGGTGCCCGCCCCGGTGGTCAACGGGGCGAACGTGAGTTGGATCGCGGGCACGGCGCCGCTCGGCGCGAGCGTCGAGGTGACCTATCCGATCGCCGGTGGGACGAACACCGTCACGGTGCCCGTGGACGAGTCGGGCGCCTGGACGCTGACCACCCCGGCGGACGCGGTGGATGGCGAGTTGAGCGTCGTGACGATCGCGGCGGACGGTCGCCGTTCCGAGCCCGTCAGCGCCACGCTGACGCTCGCCCCGGTGTACACCGGCTGGCTGTGGGTGCCGTCGAGCCCGGTGGCGGTGACGCCGGCGGCGTGCGGACGGCCGACGTCGGTGGATCCCGCCACGGTGCCGGGCTCCGTCTCCGTGACGGATCAGGACGGCTATCCGGCCGCGGGCATCGTGGTCGACGTGTCGGCCGATGCCCCGCTGATGATCCAGGGTCCCACTCGCCTGACGACGGACATCAACGGCGAGGTCAACTTCACGATGACCGTCGACCCCGCCTGGGTCGGCGGTGTGGCGAGTGCGAGCGTGAACGCGTCGATCGGCGGCGTGCCCGTCGACAGTTCGCCGTCGCGGGTGCGCTTCTCCACGCCGGTCTCGCAGATGCCGCCGCTGTCCTCGGTGGTGAGCATCTGGTCGGGCCCCACGGCGGGGCCGGGTGCGGTCGCGGCCGACGGCACGTCCTCCTGGACGGTCACCGTCGCGTCGATCGACCTGTGCGGCCTGCCTGCCCCGGACGTGGACGTCCAGTTCTCCACGACCGGCAACGCGGCGCTGTCCGGAACCGTGCTGAAGACGGGTGCGGACGGCATGGCCAGCGTCCAGGTGACGGACTTGACGGCCGAAGAGGTCGGCGTCACCGCGATGACGACGTACTACGGTTACACCCTCGAGGTGCCCGGCTCGCCCCAGATGCTGACGTTCGTGGCGCCGCCGGCCCCGGTCTCGGCGACCAGCGCCTCCGCGCACGTGTCAACCGACGGCCAGTGGGCGGGCGGCGCGAAGGACATCGTGACGGTGAGCGTCCAGGCCGATGGCGCGCCGGCGAAGGGCGCATGGGTCACGGCCACGGCGGATGATCCGCGCGTGACCGTGCAGCCGCAGATCGCGCCGACCGGTGCCGATGGGACGACGACCGTGTGGTTCACGGCGTCCGAGCCCGGTGACTACACGGTGGCCGTGTCGGCGACCGGTGTCGACGGCATGGCGGGTTCGCCGCTGCCGGTGCACTTCATCGCCGCACCACCCGCCGCTCCGATGATCCAGGGGGCCAACGGCTCGTGGATCGGCGGCACGGCGCCCGCAGCTGTCGCGGTCGAGGTGACCTATCCGACCGCGGGCGGCACGGCGACGACCACGGCTCCGGTCGACGCGTCGGGTGCCTGGCTGGTGCCGACCCCGGCCGATGCGGTGGACGGCATGGTGAGCGCCGTCGCACTCGGCCCGGATGGCCAGGCCTCGGGCGCGAGCCAGTTCCCGTTGTCGCTGGAAGCCCCGTACAGCGCGTGGCTGTCCACGTCGCTGGATTCGGATGTGACGGTCGTCTCGGACTCCTGTGGTGTCGCACCGACGACCGTGTCGCCGCAGACGTTCACCGCGTCGGCCGTCGTGGTCGGCACGGACGGCCATCCGGCCGCCGGCGTGCCGGTCACGTTCACGGTGGACTCGCCGCTGGTGATCGACAGTGCGGCCACGGTGGCCTCCGGTGAGGACGGCGTGGCCACGATCACCGTGCGGATCGATCCGGCGAAGGCCGACGGCGTGTCGCAGGCGGGTGTGCGGGCCGTGGTGGACGGCACGATCATGGCCGGATCGCCGGCCCGGATCGGCTTCACCACGCAGGCCCCGCCGGTGCCGCCCCTGTCACAGCTGACGAGCATGAAGCTGAGCCCGACCGTCGGGTCGGGTCCGGTCGCGGCCGACGGCACGTCCTCGTGGACGATCACCGTCACCGCCGTCGACAACTGCGGCGTACCCCAGGCGGATGTCCCGTTCGCGTTCGCCGTGACCGGCGACGCGACGCTGTCGGCCGACACCGTGAACACGGGCGCCGACGGCGTGGGCACCGTGACGCTGACGGACACCACGCCCGAGACGGTTTCGGTCGGCGGAACGGTGACCTACTACGGCTACACCGTGCCGTTGGCCGGTTCGCCGATGCCCGCGGTGTTCACGGAGCCGCAGGCGACGCCCACGTACACGGGTACGCTGACCCTCTCCACCGACCAGCTGTCGGTGACGCAGCCGTCGTGCGGTGATCCGATGACCCTGGATCCGGAGTCGCTCACGGCGACCGTCACGGTCGTCGACCAGGACGGGAAGCCCGCCGAGGGCGTGACGGTCGACTTCGCCGCTGCGGCCCCGCTGACCATCGACGGCGTACCGAGCGTGACGTCCGGTCTGCCGAGTGTGACCACGGGTCCCGACGGGAAGGCGAGTGTGACGCTGCGCGTCGATCTGGCCCGTGCGGCCACCACGACGGCCGATGTGACCGCCTCGATCGGCGGGGTGCCGGTGGACGGCTCCCCGGCGACGGTGTCGGTGGTGCTGAAGTCCGTGCTGCCGGCCGGTCCGGGGACCCTGACCGTCTCGGCGGCCCCGACCGCGGGTCCGGGGCCGGTTGCGGCCGACGGCGATGCGTCGTGGACCGTGACGGTCCTGGCGGCGGACGGGTGCGGGACACCCGCCACCGACGTCCCCGTGTCGTTCGCGGTGACGGGCGGTGCGATGCTCTCGGCGGACGCGATGACCACGGATGCCGACGGGCGTGCGGTCGTGACCGTGACCGATGCGACCGCGGAGTCGGTGGACGTGTCCGTCTCGGCGACACCGTCGTACACGGTGACCGGGTCGCCGGTGAGCCTCGACTTCGCGGCTGTGGCCCCCGTGTACACGGGCACGCTGTCCACCTCGGAGGGTGCGATCATCATCGGCACCGGGCTGTGCCCCGATCCGTTGACGCCGGTCGCGTCGAGCGTCACGGTGACCGTGCAGGTCGTGGACGCCGACGGGATGCCGGCCGCCGGCGTGCCGGTGGACTTCGCGGTCGACGCCCCGGCGTTCATTGTCGGGGGCAAGCCGACGGTGAAGACGGATACGGCGGGCGTCGCCTCGGTCGAGGTGAGTGTCGATCCGGCGACTGCGCCGGCGTCGTTCCAGGTGTCGGCGTCGATCGGCGGCGTGTCCGTCGACGGCGCGCCGCAAACGATCGTCGTGCACGGGACGGGGGCGCTGCCGCCGCCGTCCGTCGTGCTGTCGACGAGTTCGGTCCACGACCCGGTGACCGCCAACGGCCGTTGGGCGTGGAATGTCACCGCCCTGGTCACGGATGTGTGCGGGACGCCCCTGCCGGGTTCGTCCGTGACGTTCACGGCGTCGGGCGA
>WQUE01000121.1 GCA_009785885.1 Actinomycetes bacterium | reverse complement strand
CGCTGCGCGAGCGGCTCGTGCCGTACCTCGCGGCGCAGGCACGCGAGACGGTCCGGACGGGGCGCCCGCTGATGCGCCCGCTGTTCTTCGACCATCCGCACGACCCGGCCGTGTGGGACCACCCCATCCAGTGGACCCTCGGCGACGACATCCTCGTCGCCCCCGTGCTGGCGCCGGGCGTGAGCACCTGGCCCGTGTACCTGCCGGACGGCGACTGGGTCGACGCCTGGACCGGCGAGGCGTACCGGGGTGGCGAGGTCGTCCAGACGCGCACGCCCCGCCACCGCGTTCCCGTGTTCGTGCGGGCGGCGGCGTGGGCGGGCCTGCGTGACGTGTTCGCCGGCTGACCGCGGGGCCTACAGCACGCCCTTGGGGATCAGGTAGCAGGCGTAGGGCAGGGTCTCCCCGGTGCGGACGGTGACGTACGCCTTCTGGGCCAGCGCATAGAAGCCGTCGTCACCGTGGCGGTCGATGCCCTTGTCTTCCACGGTCCGTCCCTCGGCCGCGTTCCAGATCGCCCGGCAGGACGGCAGCGCCGGGCCCTCGGTGCCGTCGTCGGTCAGCATGTGCAGGACCGGGCTGTGGGGGAACGCGTCGACGGGGAACACCGTGAGGATCGCCGTCAGCACGTCCGCCACGGTCGTGTGCGGCAGGTCGATCACCGGGCTGCCACCCGAGTAGGCGGGGTAGTTGCGGTCGACCAGCGCCAGCGTGTCGCCGTGGCCCATCTCGGCCAGGGCGGCCAACAGCTCCGGTGTCAGGTACGGGTCGAGGCCTTTCAGCATCGTGGTTCCTCCTTCTCGGGGTCGGGCACGCACGGCCGGGCGCGCCCTGCCGCCCAGCATAGGCATGTCAGGCTTGAGTGCCCGCGTAAGGTGCCTCTGGCGCGACAGACAAAAGGCATCACGGTTTGATAACAATCCGGAAACTTGCGTTGACGTCTGGTGCCAAACCTGGTTGACTAAGAAGTCAAACAGCCTATTCGATGGTGAATGGAAATTCGGAATGCAGGTGGGTACCCCCGCGGTACTGGCGGTCGACCAGGGCACGACCAACTCCAAGGCCCTGCTCGTCGACGCATCCGGACGGGTCGTCGCCCAGGGTGCCCACCCGTTGGCGCCGATCCGGACGCCGCATCCCGGCTGGTTCGAACAAGACCCGGAGGACCTGTTCGGTGCGACCCTGCAGGCTGTCGCGGCCGCCCTGGACGCCGCGGGCCCTGATGTCGAGGTCGTCGGGGTCGCCCTGACCAACCAGCGTGAGTCGGTCGTCGCGTGGCACGCCGGGACGGGCGAGCCGGCGAGCGCGGTGCTCGGCTGGCAGGACGCTCGCACGGCCGAGTACTGCGGAACCCTCGCCGAGGCGGGGACGCTCGTTCACGAGCGCACCGGCCTGCGCCTCGACCCGATGTTCTCCGCGCCGAAGCTGCGCTGGCTGCTCGACCACACCGCGGTGTCACGCGATCGCGGCTTGCGGGCCGGCACCATCGACGCCTACCTCATCGCCCGCCTGACGGGGGAGGACGCCACCGAGGCCGGCAACGCGTCCCGGACCTTGCTGTTCGATCTCCACCATCTGGGCTGGGACGACGAGTTGCTGGCGCTGTTCGGCGTGACGGAGGACGTCCTGCCCCCGGTGCGCGCGTCCGACGCCGGCTTCGGGACGACCCACCGGCACGGGCCGCTCGCCGCCGGTTGGCCCGTCCTCGCCGTGCTCGGCGACTCCCATGCGGCGCTCTTCGCCCACGGCATCTCCCAGGGGGCGGGCAAGGTCACCTACGGCACCGGGTCGTCCGTCATGGTTCCCCTCGACGGGCCGGGCCAGCTTCCCGACGGCGTCTCCACCACCCTCGCCTGGCTCCGGGACGATCCCACGTACGCTCGCGAGGGCAACATCCTCGCCACCGGCGCCGCGCTGGAGGCGCTGGCCGGCCTGCTGCGCCTGGACGATGTCGGCGCGCTCCTCGAACTGGCGGGTTCCGCATCGGGCGAGGCGGCCGTGAGCTACGTGCCCGCGTTCTCCGGCCTGGGCGCGCCCCACTGGGACCGCGACGCGACGGGCGTGCTCGTCGGCCTGGGCCGCGGCACGACGGCCGGCCAGGTCGCGCGGGCCGGTCTCGACGCGGTCGCGCAGCAGGTGTGCGACGTGCTGGACGCCGTGCCCGAGCCGCTGACGCGCCTGCACGCCGACGGTGGCCTGTCCCGGCACGGGCCCCTGATGCAGCTCCAGGCGGACCTGGCGGGCCTGCCCGTGTCGGCATCTCCGGTCGGGGAGGCCTCGGCCCTGGGCGCGGCCCGCCTCGCGTGGCAGGCGCTCGGGGCGGACGACGCGGCCTGGGGCGGCGCCGGGGACGTCCGGACGTACGAACCCCGCCGCGACGAGGCATGGCGGAAGGCCGAGCGGGATCGCTGGAGGGACGCCCTGGCGCGTTCGCGGGGACTAGCGTTGGGTGCGGGCTCGAAGGGTCCGGCGGCCCGCCGGGCCGAACGGATCGGTTGAGGAGCGGATGATGTCACGAGGAAGGCTGATACGACGCCTCGTCGTCGCGGTGGTGGTCGTGGGCGTGCTCGCGGCGATGGTGCTGACGACCAAGCTCGTCACGCCGGGCACGACACCGGCACCGGGCGGGTCGGCTCAAGGTGAGGACCCGAAGGCGTGGGCGCAGGCCAACTATGACGCGAAGGTCGTCCCGGCGATCAGGTCGAAGGCCCATCCGTGGGCCGATCTGGCGGCGGCGATCCAGGCCGACGCGAACGCCGCCGGGCAGCAATACGGCACGAAGGCGGAGGGGGCGAACTCGTACTCCTACGCCACCACCATCACGGGCACCCTGGGGCAAGGCCCGCTCGGCACGATGACGATCACGGCACCCGGTACACCGTCCGGGGTGACGGTGTCCGTCGCGACCGGCCCGGCGATCACCACGGCCTCGCTGCGCGACGCGTCCGGGCTGCTGGACTTCGGCATGTTCCAGAACCAGACCGCGTTCCAGCAGGCCAGTACCGAACTGAACAACATGGTCAAGCGGGAGGTGCTGGCGAACTTCGACGCGGCCGGCGCCGTCGGCAAGTCGTACACGATCGTCGGTGCGTTCACCTGGACGGGCGGGCCGGTCGTGATCACGCCGATCTCGATCGAGGCCGCCGCATGAGCGCCGCGGTCACGGCACCCGAGGCCACGCCCGCGGGCGAGGACGGGAAGGTCATCCTGGCCGCCCGGGCGATCACGAAGGTGTACGGCGGGACGCACGCGTTGCGGGGCGTCGACTTCGATGTCCGCGAGGGTCAGGTGGCGGCCCTGATCGGCGAGAACGGCGCGGGCAAGTCGACGCTGATGAAAATCCTGGCGGGCGTGGAGACGCCGACGACCGGCACGATCCTGCTCGACGGGGAGCCGGTGACGTTCGCCTCCCCGACGGACGCGGTCGCGCACGGCGTCGCGATCATCCACCAGGAGCTGTCGCTGTGCCCGAACCTGTCCGTGCAGGACAACATCTTCCTGGCCCGCGAGACCACCAACGGCGTGATCGTCGACCGGCGGGGCGAGCGGGCGGCCGTCGAGGCGCTGATGGCCCGCCTGGAGGAGCCGATCAGCCCGGACACGCTCGTCGGTGACCTGAGCCTTGGCCAGCAGCAGCTTGTCGAGATCGCCCGCGCCCTGTCCGAGGAGACGCGGGTGCTGATCATGGACGAGCCGACCTCGGCGCTGTCGGCGGCGGAGGTCGAGGTCCTGTTCCGGGTGGTGCGGGAGTTGACGCGTGACCGGGTGTCCGTGATCTTCATCTCCCACCACCTGGAGGAGTGCATGCAACTGGCCGACCACGCGGTGATCCTGCGCGACGGGGCGGTCGTGGCGTCGCACGCCGTGGCGGGGATCGACATCGCCTGGATCGTCCGGAACATGATCGGACGCGAGCAGGACGAGCTGTACTCCGACCTCCCGGGCGTGCCGGGCGAGGCGGTCCTGGAAATCGAGGGCCTGAGCGTCGCCGATCCGGCGAACCCGAACCGCATCGTCGTCGACAACGTGTCGATCACGGTGCACGCCGGCGAGGTCGTCGGCGTGTACGGCCTGATGGGCGCCGGACGCACCGAGATGCTGGAGACGATCGCGGGGCGCAACAAGGCGCTCGGCGGGCAGATCCGGCTCGGCGGGAGACGCATCGACGGGATGAGCATCGGCGAGCGGATCCAGGCGGGACTCGCCCTCGCGCCCGAGGACCGCCAACGGGACGGCCTCATCCCGACGCTGTCCGTGGCGCGGAACATGTCCCTGTCGTCGCTGCCGCGGATCACGCGGCACGGCCTGGTCAGCCAGCGCGCCGAGCGCGGCCTCGTCGCCGAGCAGGTCGTGAACACGCGCGTCAAGACCGAATCCCAGGGCGCGCTGATCGGGTCGCTGTCCGGCGGCAACCAGCAGAAGGTCGTGGTCGGCAAGGCCCTCATGACCCAGCCCAAGGCCCTCGTCCTGGACGAGCCCACGCGCGGTATCGACGTGGGCGCGAAGGCCGACATCTTCACCCTCATGGCGACCCAGGCCCGGGCCGGCGCCGCCATCCTGTTCGCGACGTCCGAGGTTTCCGAGGCCCTGAACGCCGCCGACCGCGTCATCGTCATGGCGCGCGGCCACATCACCGGGGAGTTCGACCCCAAGAACACCACCCAGGAGCAGATCCTGGCCGCCTCCGACGTCGATCAAGGAGTCTAGGCATGTCCTCCACCAAACGCACCAATTCGCTGGGGTCGCAGATCGGCCCGTTCCTGATGGACCAGCGGGCGTTCGTCGCCCTGATCGTGCTGATCTGCGTGTTCTGGTCGATGTCGGACACGTTCCTGACGGTCACCAACGTCATCATCATGACCAAGCACGTGGCGTACAACGCGATCCTGGCGCTGGGCATGCTGCTGGTGATCCTCACCGGCGGCATCGACCTGTCGATCGGCGCGACGATGTGCCTGTCGGGCATCGTGGCCGGCGCGCTGCTGCAGAACGGCATCGCGCTCAACTTCATGGACAAGGTCGGCTATCCGGCGGCGTGGGCGGTGATCGTGTTCGCCCTGGCGATCGGCACGCTCGTCGGCTGGATCAACGGCCTGCTCGTGACACGGTTCGGCGTGGCACCGTTCATCGCCACCCTCGGCACGATGTATATGGCCCGGGGGACGGCGCTGATCATGAGCAACGGCGTCACGTACTCCAAGCTCGGCGGGTCGCACGAGTTGGGCAACACCGGGTTCCTGCTGATCGGCAGCTCGAAGATCCTGGGTGTGCCCACCGTCGTGTGGGTGATGGTCGTGTTCGCCGTCGCGATCTGGATCCTGACGGCGCGCACCCCGTTCGGACGCTGGCTGTACGCGACCGGCGGCAACGAACGCGCGGCCGCCCTGTCGGGCGTGCCCGTGTTCCGCGTGAAGAGCTGGGTCTACATGATCTCCGGCTTCTGCGCCGCCACCGTCGGCGTGTGCATGGTGTCGGAGTTGACGAGTGTGAACGGCGACCTCGGGACGTCGTTCGAAATGAACGCGATCGCGGCCGTCGTCATCGGCGGCGCATCGTTGGCCGGCGGTCGGGGCGGGGTGAAGGGGACGCTTGTGGGCGCCTTCGTCATCGGCTTCCTGGCGGACGGGTTGGTCAACATCAAGGTCAACACGTTCTGGCAGACGTTTATCAAGGGCCTGGTGATCGTCCTCGCGGTGATCCTCGACCAGGCCCAGGAGAAACTGAAGAACCGGCGTGCGGCGGCGGCCGCGGCGGCGTCGGTCCGGACTATCGCGGCTGGCACCCAAGAAGAGGCCCCACAGGCCACCACCACGGCGTGAGGCGGCATCGGGCCGTTCCCGCCAACCAACCAGGAGGAAACACACACCATGACAAAACCGTTCAAGGCAAGCCTCGTCGCCGTTCTGGCGGCCGGGCTGGCGCTCGCCGCCGGCTGCAGCAGCAGCACTCCGACGAACTCGTCCACGAGCAGCAATCCGGCGACCTCGTCGTCGAGTGCCACCACGACGACCACGACCGGTGGCGGCGGTGGCGGTTTGATCGCCGTGATCACGCCGGCCCCGTCCAACACGTTCTTCAAGGCGGAGTCCGACGCGGCCGTCGCCGAGGCGCAGAAGCTCGGCTACCAGACGCAGGCCGACTCCCATGACGACGACGCCAACAAGCAGAGCCAGCTGATCGACTCGGCCATCGCGAAGAAGGCCGTCGCGATCATCCTCGACAACGCCGGCGCCGACACGTCGATCGCCGCCGTCCAGAAGGCGACGGACGCCGGCATCCCGGTGTTCCTCATCGACCGCGAGATCAACCAGGCCGGCATCGCCAAGGCCCAGATCGTCTCCAACAACGCGCAGGGCGCCACGCTCGGCGGCACGGCGTTCGCGACGGCGATGGGGGGCAAGGGCAAGTACATCGAGCTGACGGGCCTGGCCACGGACACGAACGCCGGCGTGCGCTCCAACGGTTTCCACGGCGTCCTCGACCAGTACCCGGACCTGAAGATGGTCGCGCAGCAGGCGGCCAACTGGGATCAGCAGAAGGCGTTCTCGATCATCGAGACCCTGCTGCAGTCGAACCCCGACGTCACGGGCATCATCTCCGGCAACGACACGATGGCCATGGGCGCGGTCGCGGCCGTGAAGGCCGCCGGCCTTGAAGGCAAGGTCACCATCGTCGGGTTCGACGGGGCGCCGGACGCCGTTGAGGCCGTCAAGGCGGGCTCGATGACGGCGACCGTGATGCAGCCGGCCGTGCTGCTGGCGCAGATGGCGGTGCAGCAGGCCGACAAGTACCTGAAGACGGGTTCCACCGGCCAGCCGGAGAAGCAGTCCGTCGACTGCATCCTCATCGACAAGACCAACGCCGACAAGTACACGCTGTTCGGCTTGTCGTCGTAGTCCTGACCGGGAGTCGGGCCCGGCGTGCCCAGGCGCGCCGGGTCCGTCCCCCACCACCCGTCCCCCCAATCCGACTGGAGGCATCATGACGACCTATCCACCGTTCGGCGCCGGCCTGTGGAACTTCGCGACGTACGTGGACCGCTACGCCACCGACGGCTACGGCGACCCGCGCAGCACCCTCGACCAGATCGCCCTCGCGGGCGCGGTCGGGGACTTGAGCTTCGTCGACCTGAACTTCCCGTTCACCCCCGGCGTCACGCTGGACGACGTGGTGGCCGCGCTCGACGAGACGGGCCTGAAGGCCATCGGCGTCACACCCGACATCTACCTGCGCGCCCACGCCAAGGGCGCCTTCACGAACCCCGATCCGGCCGCCCGGGCCAGCGCGCGGGCGATCATGGACGGCGCCGCCGAGGCCGTGCGGGCCCTCGGCGCCCGCTACGTGAAGATCTGGCCCGGCCAGGACGGCTTCGACTACCCGTTCCAGGCCGACTACGCGGACCTGTCCCGACTCGCGATCGAGGGCATGCGCGACCTCGCGCGTGCCCACCCCGACCTGAAGTTCGTCATCGAGTACAAGCCGCGTGAGCCCCGCACGCACATGTTCTGGTGCTCGGCCGCAAGGGCGATCCTCGGCATCCAGCGGATGGAGGTCGACAACGTCGGCGTGCTGCTCGACTTCGGGCATGCGCTGTTCGGCGGCGAGTCGCCCGCGGAGGCGGCCCAACTGCTGATCGACCACGGCCTGCTGTGGGGCATGGACGTGAACGACAACTTCCGCGGCTGGGACGACGACATGATGGTCGGCACGCTGCACTGGGTGGAGACGCTGGAGTTCTTTCACGTCCTGCGCAAGAACGGCTGGGAGGGCGTGTGGCAGCTCGACCAGTTCCCGTTCCGCGAGGAGTCGGTCGAGAACGCCAAGCTGTCGATCCGCTTCCTCAAGCGCATCTACCGCGCGCTGGACCACCTGGACGAGGCCGCGCTGGCCGACGCCCAAGCCCGCCAGGACGCCCTGACGAGCATGCGGTTGGTGCAGGATGCGCTGTTCGCGGCCGGTGAGGACTGAGCGGGTCGCCCATGTCCGCACGCCTTCCCGTGTTCGGGCGCCTGCCCCGCGGCGGCTGCCCGGTCGATGACGCCGTCGTGGGGCGCTGCGAGGCGATCGCTCGCGCGATCCGGCGCCGCGACGCGGTGATGATCCATCAAGCCGGGCAGGGCCACATCGGCGGCGACTACTCGTGTGTGGATATCCTCGTCGCCTTGTACTTCGCGGTGATGGATTTCGATCCGGCCGCACCGAGCAACCCTGAGCGGGACCGGCTCGTCCTGTCGAAAGGACACGCCGCCGGGGCGCTCTACACGACGTTCGCCGCACTGGGCCTGCTTCGGGATGCGGACCTGGACACGTTCATGCGTCCGGAGTCGCGCCTGAACGGGCATCCGGCCGTGACGAAGGTCACCGGCGTCGAGGCGAGCACGGGCCCGCTGGGGCACGGCCTGCCCGTGGCGGTCGGCATGGCGCTGGCTGCGAAGCTCGACGGTTCACCGCGGCGCACGTTCGTCGTCACCGGCGACGGTGAGCTGGAGGAGGGCTCCAACTGGGAGGCGATGATGGTCGCCGCCCACCATGGGTGCGCGAACCTCACCCTCGTCGTCGACCGCAACGGCCTGCAACAAGGGGCGACGACGCGCGACACGACCGCGCTGGCGCCACTGCAGGCAAAGATCGCCGCGTTCGGGTTCGAGGTGGTGAACGTGGACGGCCACTGCTACCCGGAACTCATCCCGGCCCTCGCGGCGGTGGGGGAGCGGCCGCGTTGCGTGCTCGCCCACACGGTGAAGGGCTACCCCATCAGCTTCATGGTGAACCAGGTCGGCTGGCACCACCGTGTGCCCAGCGCCGACGAGGTGGCGCGCATCCTCGCCGAACTGGCCGAACCGGACGAAGGTGAGGAGTCATGAGCGAGGCGCTCGTCGACTGCCGGGACACGTTCGCGCGCACCCTGATCGAACTGGCCGCGGCCGATCCGCGCATCGTCGTCGTCGTGAACGACTCGATCGGCTCATCCAACCTGGGCTCCTTCCAGGCGGCGTTCCCGGACCGGGTCGTGAACGTGGGCATCGCCGAGCAGGCCATGGTCGGCGTGTCCGCGGGACTGGCCGCCGCGGGGAAGATCCCGTTCGTGTCCGGGGCCGCGTGCTTCCTCACGGGGCGGGCCACCGAACAGCTGAAGATCGACGTGGCGTACTCGCGCGCAGGCGTGAAGCTCTGCGGCCAGGCGCCCGGCATGGCGTACGGCGAACTGGGCCCGACCCATCATTCCATCGAGGACCTGTCGTGGCTGCGGGCCATGCCGGGTCTGACGGTGATCGTCCCCGCCGACCCAGGGGAAACGGCCGCGGCCCTGCGCTGGATGGCGGCGACCGACGGCCCGGCCTACGTTCGCATCCCGCGTCTGCCGGTGCCGGTGCTGCCGGGCGGCAACGAGCCGTTCACGCCGGGACGGGGACGCGTCGTGCGCGACGGTGGGGACGTGTCCATCATCGCGACCGGCGTCGTCGTGCACCGGGCCCTGGCGGCCGCCGACGTGTTGGCACAGGAGGGGATCGAGGCCCGCGTCGTGTCGATGCCGTGCGTCTCCCCGCTCGACGACGACCTCGTCGTGGCGTGTGCCCGGCAGACCGGACGGATCGTCACCGCCGAGGAGGCCCTGATCAGCGGGGGTCTGGGCGCCGGCGTCGCGCGGGTCGTCGTGGAGCGTCATCCGGTGCCGATGCGCCTGCTCGGGATGGACGACACGCTGGCGCCCACCGGGTCGGAGACCTGGCTGCTCGAGTGGGCCGGGCTGTCCGCTGAGGGCATCGCACGGGCCGTCTCGGAGTTGCTGGACGACGTCGGGCCCCGCGCCGGCGCGCTCTAGGGTTGGGCCATGCCAGGCGAACACGAGCAGTTGCGGCTGATGGCCAAGGTCGCGCGCCTGTACCACGAACGGGGTCAGCGCCAGACGCAGATCGCCGCGGAGTTGCATGTCTCACAGGCGCGGGTCTCCCGCCTGCTGAAGGCCGCCGCCGCGATGGGGCTCGTGCGGACGATCGTGTCGATGCCCGGCGGCGTCCACACGGAGGTGGAGGAGGCGTTGGAGCAGCGTTTCGGCCTGTCGGAGGCCGTCGTGGCGGAGGCCGAGGACGAGGCCGCCGTCATTCCCGCGCTCGGCGCGGCGCTGGCGACGTACGTGGAGAACACGTTCTTCAGCCAGGAGGTCGTCGGCATCTCGTCGTGGAGCGCATCGTTGCTGGCGATGGTCGACGCGCTCACGTCCCTGCACGCGGGCGCGGCCAAGACGGTTGTGCAACTCGTCGGCGGGCATGGGCAGTCGGCCGTGCAGTTCCAGGCCAACCGGCTGTTGACCAGGCTGGCCGCGCTGACCGGGGCGAAGCCGGTGTTCCTGTCGGCGCCGGGCGTGCTGCTGTCGGGCGCGGACGTCGCGTCGCTGCTCAAGGCGCCATCGCTCGCCGAGGCGACGACGGCGTGGCACGAGCTGACGGTGGCGCTGCTCGGCATCGGCTCCGTGGAGCCGTCGCCGCTGGCGCGCGAGTCGGGCAACATCCTGCCGGAGGCCACGCTGGAGGTGCTGCGCGGACAGGGTGCGGTCGGGGATATCTGCTTCCGGTATTTCGACGCGGCCGGGGCGTTGGTGTCCTCGGAGTTGAACGAGACCGTCGTCGGGATCAGCCCGGACGATCTCAAACGGGTGCCCCGCCGGGTCGGCGTCGCCGGGGGCGCCCGCAAGGTGGCGGCGATACGGGCGGCGTTGCGAGGCGGCTGGGTGAATGTCCTGGTGACGGACCTGGCCACCGCCGAGGCGCTGCTGGCAGTCTGACGGACGACGAGCGAGGGGAAACGGATGGACGAATGGGACGTGGTGGTGGTCGGGTCGCTGAACCACGACATCGTGGCCGGGGTGGACGCCGGACCATCACCAGGAGAAACGGTGCTGGCGCGGACACTGACGCGCACCAACGGCGGCAAAGGCGGAAACCAGGCGGTCGCGGCGGCCCGGGCGGGCGCGCGGGTGCGGCTGCTGAGCGCTGTGGGCGCCGACGCCGAGGGGGACATGCAGGTCGACGGTCTGGCGGCTCACGGCGTCGACACGGGCGGGGTGTCCCGCGAGGCCGACCTGCGGACCAGCCTCGCCCTCATCTGGGTGACGCCCGACGGCGAGAACTCGATCATCGTCACCCCCGGCGCGAAGGACCGGGTGACCCCCGACTTCGTCCGTGAGGCGCGCCGCGGACTCGGGCGGGTCCGCGTCGTCCTGGCGCAGTCGGAGGTGGGCCCGGCCACCTCGGACGCAGCGGCCGCCGCCGCCCGGGACCTTGGCGCGCGGTTCGTGTTCAGCTGCGGGCCGGTGGTCCACGCCGCCCGCGAGACGCTGCGGGGCTGCGACCCGGTCGTCGTGAACGCGGGGGAGGCGCGAGACCTGCTGGGCTACGTGGGTGCCGCCGCCGATGAGGCGTCCGTCCCCGAGGCGGAGTTGGCGACCGCGCTGCTGGAGGCCATCGGCGCCGCCTCGGTGATCGTGACGCTGGGCGCGCGGGGCTCGCGGGTCGCGGTACGGGGGGCGGAACCGTTCGCGCTTGCCGCAGCCCCGGCGGCCCGCGTGGTGGACACGACGGGCGCCGGTGACACGTACTGCGGCGTCGTCGCGGCCCGGCTGGCGCTGGGCGACGACCTGGCGGCGGCCTGCCGGGCGGCGTCGGTGGCGGCGGCAGAGTCCGTCGGCTGGTCCGGCGCGCGTCCTTTGACTGGGCGCCCATCCAGCGGGTAGAATGAGCGATTGCGTTCGGCGTAGTTGCGTGTCGGACGCGTGCCGCATGTCTTCGCACCTGTCGGCGTCCGGTTGCACGGGCGTGGCGCGGGCGCGGGGCGTGATGGCGTGAGCAGCCTGGAGGATCTGGTGCCGCCCTCGGTGTGGTGTGGTGCCAGGACGAGGGCTCTCAACCCCGACATGGACCGGCTGGCCCGCGCGCGCCAGCCACAGCAACAAGGAAAGACGACGAACTAGTGCCTACCATTCAGCAGTTGGTCCGCAAGGGCCGCTCCGCGAAGGCGTCCACGACGAAGACGCCGGCCCTGAAGGGCTCGCCGCAGCGCCGTGGCGTCTGCACACGTGTCTACACCACGACGCCGAAGAAGCCGAACTCGGCGCTGCGGAAGGTCGCCCGTGTGCGCCTGTCCAGCGGCGTCGAGGTGACCGCCTACATCCCGGGCGTCGGCCACAACCTGCAGGAGCACTCGATGGTGCTCGTGCGCGGCGGCCGTGTGAAGGACCTGCCCGGCGTGCGTTACAAGATCATCCGGGGCGCCCTGGACACCCAGGGCGTGAAGAACCGCAAGCAGGCCCGCAGTCGCTACGGCGCCAAGAAGGAGAAGTGACATGCCACGGAAAGGCCCTGCTCCGAAGCGCCCCGTGATCGCCGACCCCGTGTACGGGTCGCCCGTCGTGAGCCAACTCGTCGCCAAGATCCTGTGGGACGGCAAGAAGACCGTCGCCCAGTCGATCGTGTACACCGCCATGGAGGGCACGCGCACCAAGACCGGCATCGAGCCGGTGGCCACGCTGAAGAAGGCCCTGGACAACATCCGTCCGGCCGTCGAGGTGAAGAGCCGCCGCGTCGGCGGCGCCACCTACCAGGTGCCCGTCGAGGTGAAGCCGGGTCGCGCGAACACGCTGGCCCTGCGGTGGCTCGTGTCGTTCAGCCGCGCCCGCCGCGAGAAGACGATGGCCGAGCGCCTGATGAACGAGATCCTCGATGCCAGCAACGGCCTCGGCGCGTCCGTCAAGAAGCGCGAGGACACGCACAAGATGGCCGAGGCGAACCGCGCCTTCGCCCATTATCGTTGGTGATTAGTCCTGATCAGGTAATATTGATCGCAAGGTGACAGGCCCCCGCTTGAGGCGGGGGTTTGTCGCCTAAGCCTGAACCCGGGTTGCCGGCGTTCCCTGCGGGGAGCCGTACGTCCGCCCGTGCCACCGGCGCGCCATTCGCGCCTGACCGGCGAAACCCGAGAAGAACACACGGAAGAAAGAGAAGTTATCGTGGCCCTCGACCTGCAGACCGACCTGGCCAAGGTGCGCAACATCGGCATCATGGCGCATATCGACGCCGGCAAGACCACCACCAGCGAGCGCATCCTGTACTACACGGGTATCACGCACAAGATCGGCGAGGTCCACGACGGTGCCGCGACGATGGACTGGATGGAGCAGGAGCAGGAGCGCGGGATCACGATCACGTCCGCCGCGACGACGTGCTTCTGGGGCGACTACCAGATCAACCTCATCGACACGCCCGGGCACGTGGACTTCACGGTCGAGGTGGAGCGGTCCCTGCGCGTGCTCGACGGCGCGGTCGCCGTGTTCGACGGTGTCGCCGGTGTGGAGCCGCAGTCGATGACGGTTTGGCGCCAGGCCAGCCGCTACCGCGTGCCGCGCATCTGCTACGTCAACAAGCTGGACCGGCAGGGCGCCTCGTTCGAACACTGCGTGAAGACGATCAAGGACCGCCTCGGGGCGATCCCCGTGCTGCTGCAGCTGCCGATCGGCATCGA
>WQUE01000120.1 GCA_009785885.1 Actinomycetes bacterium | reverse complement strand
AGCGCGCCAAGGAACGGTCCCAGTAGGCGAGGCGCAGCATGGAGGATGACGTGCCGGTAGATGAACATCCACGATTCCGCGGGACGGCGCATCGTGAGACTTGAACCGCAGACCGATCCGCCCAGCGACCTCGCCGATCGGTTGCGGCGCGTGCTGGCCGGCAGCCCGCTCGTCTGGGAGGCATTGACGCGGCTCGGCGTCGTGGAGATACCGGCGCTGTGGCTGGGGGCGGGGGCGATCTGCGACACCGTCTGGAACCACGCCTTCGGGTACGAGCCCGGCCACGGCATCAAGGACCTGGACATCGTCTACTTCGACGCCACGCTGACCACCGACGAGGAGACGCGGCTTGCGGCCCAGGTGACGGACCTGGTCGGCGGCCTGGGTCTGTGGGCCGACGTGAAGAACGAGGGCACCGTCCACACCTGGTACGCCGCCAGGTTCGGCGCTGGAATCGCGCCGTACACGTCGCTGGAGGACGCCATCGCCACGTGGCCGACGACGGCGGCCGCGGTCGGCGTGAGGCTGGAGGGCGATCGGCTCGACGTGATCGCCCCCTACGGCCTGGGGGACCTGCTTGCGCCGATTGTGCGTCCGAACCGGATTCAGGTGGCGAGGCGCGACTACGAGGCCAAGGCCATTCGGTGGCGCGGCGAATGGCCAGGCCTGACGATCCTCGGCTGGGAGGACGGCATCGGCGAGGAGGGGGCCCGCCTCATCCGGCCGTGAGTCGGCGACACGGCGTGCCGGTGCAGCGGCCCGCAAAGTTATCCACAGCCCCCTCCGGAGCCACCCTGCCTGTGGATAACCGGATCAAACGCGCGCAGATCACCAGAATGAAGGTATGAGAACCTCGTGGAGTTTCGCCCGGCTGTTCCGTGTCCTGCGGTGGCATCGCCGGGCCGTTGGTGTTGTTGCGCTTGTCATCGGGCTGATGGCGGCGCTGTCGGTCGTGTTCGCGCCACCGAAGGCAGGTCATCCGGTCGTCGTGACGACGAAGGCGCTACCGGCGGGGGAGGTCGTCGCCGCTGCGGATGTACGTCTGGTGGATGTCCCGGACGGGCTCGCCCCCGTGGGCGCCCTGACGACCCTCGGCGCGGCCGTCGGGGCGACGTTGGCCGTGGGGCAGCCCGAGGGGGCCATGCTGACCGAGGTCGCTATCGGCGGGTCCGACTCGTGGGCGACCCGGGCGCCGGGTGAGGTGCTGGTGCCGTTCCGGTTGTCCGATCCGGCCGTCGCGACGCTGCTCGAGGTCGGGACGCTGGTGTCGGTGATCGGAGGTACCGGTGATGGGGGATCCGCGGTCGTTGCGACCCATGCACGCGTGGCGGCCTTGCCGTCCGATGGCGACAGAGGATTGCTCGGCGGGGCCGCGCCCTCGACGGCGCTGATCGTCGTTGCGACGACCCCGGAGCAGGCCCAGCGGATCGCCACGGCGTCGGGCACCAGCCTGGGTGTGCTGATCGAGTAGCGTCCTGGGCTCAGCCGACACGCCCGTGGTGGGGTGGGACCTCGCCGGCCAGCCGCCGGTCGGCGGCACCCGGCGCCGCGGTGAGATCGCGCAGCACGGGTGGCTCGTGGTCGAGCCCGAGCAGAAGAAGGCACTCGCGCAGCAGCGTCTGGAACTGGGCGGCGCCCAGGCCGCCACGTTCGCCGGCCGGCACGGGCCGGGGCCAGGGGAGACCGGCAAGGCGGGCCTCGTCCCGGGCCGAAGCCAGGCGGGCCGCCGGCCAGCCGCGGGTGCCGAGCCAGGCGACGATACGGGTCGGCGAGGCACCCGCCGGGACGTCCGCCCCGGCGAGCCAGTCGCCCGTCAGCGCCTGCCCGACGGCCTGGGCGGGTGCGGGCGCGGGCGTGGCGGCCCCGCGGATGTCGCTTCGGTTCACGAGGCCGACCCTACCCGGTGGTGCGGTGCGGCCCAGGCTGGTGGCGGCACGTAGAATGGGTGGGTTGCCCACAAAGGACGAGGAGACGGACCTAGCCCATGCCGACCTACGAGTACCACTGCAACCAATGCGGGGCGAACCTGGAGGTGTTCCAGCAGTTCACGGACGCGCCGTTGACCGTGTGCCCGACCTGCCAGGGGAAGCTGCGGAAGGTGTTCAGCCCGGTCGGCATCGTGTTCAAGGGCTCGGGGTTCTACAGCACCGACTCGCAGCACAAGGGCAAGAAGAAGGCCGCGAAGGACGCCGTCGCGGTGTCCGCGCCGACCGTCACCGCCAAGGAGACCCACGCCGAACCGGCTCCGGCGCCGGCCGAGAAGCCCGCGAGCCCGCCTCCCGCGGCCCCGGCGGCCGACTGATCGCCGGCCGGGTGCGCTTCAGGCGCTCACGACGACGTCCTGGCGCTTCCCGCGCCACCAGAACGAGAAACTGATCCGCGTCCAACCGGTCGGCAGGACCGGGACGGTGCGCCATCCAGCGTCGTCCACGGACAGCCCCGCGAAGCCGAACACGACCGCCTGCCACAGGCCCCCCGCTGAGGCGCCGTGGACGCCATCGCGAGCGTTGCCGCGCACATCCACCAGATCGGTTTGGGCGGCCCGCCGGAAGTGCGCGTAGGCGGCCTGCGGGTCCCCGGCGCGGCATGCGATGATCGCACTGATGGACGGCCCGAGGCTGGAGCCCAGTTCGTGGTCGGTGCGGGGGTCGTAGTAGCGGTAGTTGGCGAGGAACTGCTCCCGTGTGAACAGTTCCGGCAGCAGGTACGCGAGCATCAGCACGTCCGGTTGCTTCAGGTTCTGTGTGTGGTGGGTCGCCTCGATGCCGTAGATCTGCTGCATCGACTGTGTCCGTGTCGGATCGCGGGCCAACGCGACATCCACGTCGGTCAGGCCGAAGAAACCCTCCTGTTGCTCGATGACCCCGCCACGCTCACGTGGCGGGACGATGGCGTCGGCGACCCTGCGCCACAGCGTCTCGCGGTCCGCGTCGATCCCGAGCCGGGCGCGCAGGCTCGCGGCGTCGTCCGGGTGGGCCTGGTCCAGCCACGCGAGGACGCGCGGCGCCCACCGCAGGTGCCAGGCGGCCATCGCGTTGGTGAAGGCGTTGTCATCGGCGTGCTCGTGGTATTCGTCGGGCCCGATGACATCCCGGAAGTGGTAGCACCCGTCGTCTTCGAGCCGCGCGGTCGTCGCCCAGAACGTGGCCGTGTCGCAGATCAGCTCGACACCATGCTTGCGCATGAAGTCGTCGTCACCGGCCACACGCCAGTACTGGAGGCAGGCGTAGGCCAGATCGGCGTTGAGGTGGAGTTCGAGGTCGCCCGTCCAGATGCGGATCGGGTGGGCAGGGTCCGCCGGGTTCTCCACCCAGGTGGGGCACACCTCGTCGCCGGTGCCGGCGCTCTCCCACGGGAAGCGGGCTCCCCCGCCGCCGCAGGCCAGGGCCTTGCGCCTGGCGCCGGGCAGGCGCCGCCAGCGGTACGCCAGCATCCGGGCGGCCATCTCCGGCTGGGTGAAGGTGAAGACGGGCAGCATGAAGATCTCGGTGTCCCAGAACACGTGGTGGCGGTAGCCGAACCCGGACAGCGTCTTGGCGCCGATGCTCGCGTCGGCGATCTGCGGCGCGGCGATGACAAGCTGGAACAGGTTGTAGCGCAGCGCGAGCTGCGCCGCCGGGTCGCCGTCGATGCGAACGTCCGAGGCGTCCCAGACCCGGTCCCACGCGGCCCGGTTCGCCCGGGCCATCTCGTCCCAGCCGGTGTGGGCCGCAGACGCGGCGATCTCGGCCACGCGGGTGCGCGGGTCGAACCGCTCCTCGGTGCTGGCGAGCGCGACGTACTTCGTGGCCTGCCAGGTCTGGCCCTCGGACACGATCGCGGAGAGCAGAATCGCCGGTTGCCCGTCGGCCTCGCAGGACTCGACGGCGGCCTCGTCGGACCGCAGAACGGCGCACGCCGACAGTTCGGTTCTCGTCGCGCGGGTCCGCGTCGTCGCCTCGACGGTGAGGCCGTGGACGGCCTGGTCCACCAGGTCCCAGTGCCGCAGGCCGAGGTTGTCGACGTGGACGTCCAAGCCGCTGCGGACGCCGACGGACGCCTGCCCGCGGATCGCCTTCACGGTCAGCCGGACGGCGGCGGCGTGCGGCTGGTCGAGGCTGCAGAAACGCTCGTCGGTCAGCGCGACCTCGGTGCTTGCGTCCGGGAGCCACGTCAGCGTACGGGTCAGCAGCCCCGTGCGCAGATCGAGGGACCACACACCGTCGCCCGGCGTGCCATCGCGCCCCAGCCGGGCCCCGTTCACCCACAGGTCCATGCCCCACCAGCGGGGCAGGTTGGCCAGTTCGGTGCGGCTGACCGGCATGTCGTCCCAGACCCCGTGCATGAAGCTCGCCGCATCCTCACCGGGCCGGCCCTCCAATGTCGTGCCCCGGACCGCGAAATGGCCGTTGCCGATCGTGAGCAGCGTCTCCAGGTGGTGATCCGCGGTGGGGGAGACGGGCCGGCGGATCGTCCACGCGGCGTCCTCCACGAGCCCGCGCAGGCCGGCCCAGCCGAGCCCGGCCAGGGACGGGACGACCGCGTGCGCCCGGGCGAACCGCGTCGCCGGCCCCACCCCGATCGTCCAGATGCCCGCGGCCAGCGCAGCATCCACGCCGGCCGGCCCGTCGGTGACGGCGAGGCACAGACCTGGATCGAGACCGAGACGTGCCGCAGCGGCGGCGAACACGCCGGGATCGTCCGGGGACCCCGCCAGCACGACCACACCGGCCAAGGGTGCGCCGCCCGGGGCCAGGCCGGTGTCCGTCACGATGAGCGCGACTCCAAGGCCCTCGTGCCGTAGTTCGACGATCAGCGACGCGGCCTCTGGGATCGCGCCGGCCACCGCCATGACAACGCCGTCGACCTCATTCATCGGGCCTCCCTCCCTCGTGGCACGTCGCCGTCGCGCACGCACGATATCCGGGGAGACGATCGCCCGTGATAGGCGCCGGAAAGAACAAGGCAGGACGCCGCGAGCCGGGAGCCTGATGCGGCGTCATTCCTTGACCGCTCCCGCCCCGACGTTCATGATGCGCTTCTGGAAGATGAAGAACAAGACGATCACCGGGATGGTCATGATCGTCGCGGCCGCGAGCTTGAACGGATATCGCTTGGCGGCGTCCACGGCACCCGACGCCAACTGCGCTACGCCTTTGGTCAACGTCGCCAACCGGGGGCTCTGCGTCGACACCACGAAGTGCGACAGTTCGTTCCACGACCCCTGGAAACTCAGGATGGTGATGGTGATGAGCGCGGGCGCAGCCATGGGCAGCACAACCGACCAGAACAGCCGGAAGGTGCTCGCGCCGTCGACCCGGGCGGATTCCTCGACGGAGACCGGGATCGACTCGAAGAAGTTCTTCATGATAAACACGCCGGTCGCGTCGACGAGCAGGGGAAGAATCATGCCGGCATAGGTGTCGTAGAGGCCAATGTTCTGCAAGATGAGGAAGCGCGGGATCAGCAGGACCGCCATGGGCACACTCATCACCCCGATCAGGGCTGCGAAGACCGCGTTGCGGCCCCGGAAATGCAACCGGGCGAGCGCGTAGCCTGCCAACGAGTTGAAGAACACCCGTCCCGCGGTCACGAACGCCGTGACGATCACCGAGTTGAGGAACCAGCGCCCGTAATCGGAATGCAGGACGAGCTGATTCAGGGCGGCCGAGGTCCAATTCTGCGGGATCAGCGAGAGCGGATGCAGCGCGGCATCGTTGTCCGTCTTGAACACGGTGGCCACCTGGATGAGGAAGGGGAAAATGTACAGCAGGGCGATGAGGGACAAGACGATATACAGCACGACCTGCGACGGCTCGAACCGGCCGACGCGCTGTGTGGGCAAACGGACCGGTGTCGCGTGACCGGCGCTCATGAAGCGGCTCCTTTCGTGCCAACCTTGACGCGGTGGGGACGGGGTGCGCGGTCGGAGCGATCGGTGAGCATGGCTCTTTGCCCCAGGTTGAACAGAATGATGATGACGAACAGGACGAAGCCGATGGCGGCGGCCGTGCCCCACTGGGCGTTGGGGCCGAAGGCGGTGTTGTAGGCCAGGTAGGCGGGCGTCAGCGTGGTGTTCGCCGGCTGTCCCTGCGTCCCGGTGAAAACCTGGTCGAACACCTGCCAGCATCCGATGACGCCGAGCGTCACGACGGTGAAGATGGTCGGGCGCACTTGGGGTAGCGTCACCTGCCAGAAGCGCTGCCAGCCGTTTGCTCCGTCGACGATCGCAGCCTCGTCGACTTCCGGCGACAGGTTCTGAAGCGCCGCGATGAACAGCAGCATGAATGTGCCCGAAGTCGTGAAGATCGCCATGAGCATGAGGGCGGTCATCGCCCAGGACGGCCCGGCCAGCCAGTCCCACCAACTGACGCCGAGAATCGTGTGACGTGCCAGGGCGTTGGGTGCCCGGTTCACGCCAAGCCCTGACAGGGTCGCGTGGAGCAGACCCTGCGGATTGTTGAACCAGTTCGGGCCGTTGATGTGGAGCCAGCCGAGCATGGCGTTGATGGCGCCGGTGGCGTTGAACAGGAACAGCCACAGCACCGTGATCGCCACGGAACTCGTGACGGACGGAAAATAGAACGCGGTGCGGAAGAAACCGCGGCCACGCAATCGCTGGCGATTGAGAAGGACCGCCAACATCAGGGAGATCGCGGTCTGGGTGGGCACAACCAGGAGCGTGTACCACAAAGAATTGCGCAGGGCAATGCCGAAGTTGCGCTCGGTGAGTCCACCGCCGCTGGTGATCTCCGCGTAGTGCGTCAGCCCGACGAAGTGGAACTCGCCCGAGAAAGGGCTGCCGCGACCGGAGTAATCCGAGACGCTCACCCACAAGGCCATGCCGATCGGCACGACCAGGAACAGCCCGACGATGAGCAGCATCGGCGCGGTGAACAACCAGCCGGAGATCACCTCTCCGCGCCGGATGCCTCCTGTGCGCGAGGAGGACCGCGCCGATGCGCTCTTCACCCAAACCTCACTTCATGAGGGCTTGCAGCTGGGTTTGTGCCGCATTCAGGATCGTCGCCGGGTCAGAAGTCGCCAGCTGTCCGAGATTGTTGTTCAGCTCCTTCAGCACATCCGACGAACCCTTCAGCGTCGGCACGCCTTGGGCGTACTGGACGGCGTCCATGAAGATCGACAGGTTCGGATACGCCGCCTTGTAGTCGGCCGCGGCCGACTGGATGGACGGCAGCACGCCGAACGCCTGCGAGAACTTCATCTGCTGGTCCTTGGTCGTCATGAACTCGACAAGCTTCAGCGCCGCCTGCTGATTCGGCGACGCCGCCGCGATGCCCCAGCAGTTCGTGAACTGCAGGGTGCCCTTCTTGCCGGACGGGCCGGTGGGCAGCGGGACGGCCTTCCACTTGATGTTCTTGTAGTCGCCGTTCATGGCGCCGGTGATCCAGTTGCCCTCGATTGTCATGGCCGCCTTGCCGGTGCCGAACGCCTCGCCGCCCCAGCCGGCGCTGACATCGGCGGCGAACTTCATCGAGCCGTCGGCGAGCATTGTCTTCACGAACGCCAGCGCGTCGATGTTCGACTGGTCGGCCGCGGTCACCTTGGTGCCGTCGGGGCTCATCAGGTTGGATCCGTTCTGCACCATGAACGCGCCCAGCCGCTCGTACTGGCCGCCGGGGATGATGCCAGTGACGCCGCCCGTGGTCAGCCTCTTTGCCACCGCGTGAAGTTGCTCCCACGTCGTCGGGTAGTCGGCGTCCGTCAGGCCGGCCGCCGCCCACATGTCCGTGTTGATGATCAGGCCGAGCGTCGAGAAATCCTTCGGCGCGCAGTAGAACTTGCCCTTGTAGGTGAAGTTCGCGACGAGCGAGGGATAGAAGTCGGCCTTATTCGGCATCAGGTCGCCGTAGGCGAGCAGGTTGCCGGCGTCGGCGTAGCCGGCGAGCACACCCGTGCCGAGGTAGAACACGTCGGCGGGCTTCCCGCCGGCGAAGCCCTGGGCCATCTCCTGATCCATGTTGGCGGCCGTCGTGACCGTCACCTGCGTGCCGGACGTGGCCGACCACGCGGTCGCCGCGTCCTGCATTGCTTTCGTCTCGGCGTCGCCCGAGGAACCGAACAGGATGGTCAGGGCGCTGCTGGACGACGAGAGCCCGTTGGAGGGGGCGCTGCTCGTCGTGCTGCTGCTGGTTGGTGCTCCTGATGTCGAGGTGGATGTGCTCGCGGGGGTGTTGCCCGAGCTGCATCCGGTGAGGCTCAGCGCGACCGCGACGGCGCCCGCGCCGACCGCCATGGCGCCTCGTAGGTGTGTGTGCATGGATGGACCTCCTTGCCCGCCGTCTTTGGCGATGTGGGATACAGGAATTTGATCGTTCAAATCTCTGCTACGCTTCACTCTACTCCTGGCGGAGAGAACGGGGGCGGCGATGGGGCAACTTCCGACGGTGAACGATGTGGCGGTGGCGGCCGGCGTGTCGCGGCAGACGGTGTCCAACGTGCTCAACTCGCCCGGGATCGTGCGTCCAGCGACCCGTGAGCGCGTACGGGCGGTGATCGAGACGCTCGGCTACCGGCCGCACGCCTCGGCGCGGCGCCTCCGGACGCGCCGGTCGGCGACGCTGGCCGTCCGGATCGATCCCATGGTGAATGGCATCTCGGGGTCTGTCCTCGACAGCTTCCTCCATGCGCTGACGCAACAGGCCGAGCGCCTCGGCCTCCGCGTGGTCCTGTACACCGCGACGGATCCTGACGACGAGACGCGCGTGATCCGGCGGCTGGTCGGGGGCTCGGACGTGGACGCGTTCGTCCTGACGTCGACCGTCCGCGGCGATCCGCGTACCGCGTGGCTGCTGGAGGCCGGCCAGCCGTTCGTGACGTTCGGACGGCCGTGGGGGTCCGAACACGACGACCGGTACCGCTGGGTCGATGTCGACGGACGCTGGGGCGTGCGCCTGGCGACGGAGCATCTCCTGGGCGGTGGGACGGCGCGCGTGGGCTTCGTGGGCTGGCCCGAAGGGTCGGGCAGCGGCGACGAGCGGCGCGCGGGCTGGCGTGAGGCCATGGTTGCCGCGGGGACGACCGGGGACGACCTCGAGGCACTCGGCGTCGCCTGCGCCGACGACCTGGCCGCGGGTGCCGCGGCCGTCCGGGCGCTGCTCCGGCGGGTGCCGGACATCGACGGTGTCGTGGCGGCGTCCGACACGCTGGCGGTTGCCGCCCACGCGGTCGTCGCGGGACGGATCCCGGTCGTGGGTTTCGACAACACGTCGGTGGCGGCCTCGTTCGGCTTGTCCAGCGTCGATCAGCGTCTGTCCACGGTGGCGTCGCACGTGCTCCGTCTTGCCGGTCCGGCCGGCACGCCCGCCGGGACGCACGTGCTCGTGAAGCCGCGCCTGGTGGTGCGCGCGGTGGGGGAGGGAGCGGTGCTCCGGGCCGCGATCTCGCCACGGCCGGCGGAGACGATCCGTCCATAGGCATCCGGAAGGCGTTTCCTAGCCCTGGTCCAGCCGGGGTCGGTAGACTGCCGACATGTCGATGCCGGGTTGGTACCCCGATCCCAGTGGAACGCCGGGGCGTTTCCGGTTCTGGGACGGTGACCGCTGGTCGGACCAGACGACGGCCGATCCGCGCCATGCGCCGATCCCCGCCCCCGACCGGACCAGCCCGCAGCGCAAGAGCGACCGGGGCTGGATCATCGCCCTGGTCGTGTTGCTCGCCGTCACGCTGATCGCCGTGGTCGCGTTCGTCGTGTGGGGCACGCGCAATCCGCTGGGCCGCGGGGGCGTGGCGACCGCGGACTCCAACAGCTACGCGCCGAGCGTGCCGGGGTGGGACGAGACCAGCGCGCCGCCGCCGCCGCCGAGCGCCAGCGGGGGGACGCTCGTCGCCTGTCCCCAGACGATGCGGTCGGGGGCCACGCGCCAGCAGCCGGGCAAGCTCACGGCCGACACCCTGCAGGTGAACCAGATCGGCGGCTGGTCGGCTGATCCCATGCGCCTGGCCTTCACGTACGACGCCCACTGGCAGTCGCTCACCATCTACCAGGGGCTCACCTCGCGTTGGCAGAGCACCCTGGGCGTCGGCCTGCTGGCGAACGCCGACGGGTTCACCGACATTGCCCCCTCGGCGATCGCGGTGATGGAGTGCCTCGCCAGTTCGGACTACTACGACGGTTTCACGCACCGCGTCGATCTCGCCAGCGAACAGGTAGCGATCAACGGCCACGCGGCCTGGCACCTGCGCTCCGAGGTCCACGTCCAGAACCCCGACTTCCCGCAGGTTCAAGGCGACGTCGTCGACATCTACGTCGTCGACCTCGGCGGCGCCAAGGACCATCTCGGGTGGCTGTACTCGTGCTACACCATCGGCGACACCACGGTGCAGCGGCAGGTGGAGAGCGCCCTGTCCACGTTGACTGTGCTGGGGTGACGTCGGGTTCTCGTGCCGGCCGGCGCACACGAGGTGTGGATGGCGGTGCGCGGGGACGGCGTGGACGTGCCAGACTGGGATGCATGCCCCCACGTTGTGTTCCCCCGACAGACCGAAGCCGCGAGCGTGGCCTGAGCCTGTCCGTGATGATCGCCTGCTCGATCGTCGCGCTGCTGCTCGCCGCCGGCCTGGCCGTGGACGGTTCAGCCCAGGTCCACCTGCGCCGGACGTGCGCCATCGCGGCCGCGCAGGTGGCCCGCGCGGGCGTCGATGCGGCCGCCGGAGACCGGCTGCAGGAGGCCGACCAACGGATGGAGATCGCCAAGGCGGCCGCGCGGGAGGCGGCCTCCCAGCTCTATCCCGGTTTGGCGTTCGATATCGTCTCGGCGACGGACGGACGATTGACGGTGCGGTTCAGCGGCTCCGTCCCGACCCGGTTCCTCAGGCTGGCGGGCGTCGACCACCTCGACGGTTCGGGGAACGCGACTGCCGACCTGGTGCGACCAGGCGGCTAGCCGGCCGGCACGATCCCCACGTCAATTCTGCTCACGGCAGAATATCGCCGGACAAGCCGAGATGCTCCGCATTGACCCTCCAGGCGGCCCTTGTCAAGGCGACACGCCGAGAAACGTCCAAAATGTGAGATAGGGGCTTGACACGCTGTCACGGGGTGCGGGAAGATTCTGGTACGCCGATCCGCAAGGCTCGGCCAGCCGAACCAGAAGGGCAGGCGCACCGAACCGCAAGGCGAGGAGGCGGAGCCCGGACGGGGAGGCGGATGCTCAGAGATCGGGGCCACACTCGTATCGGTCTTCGCTTCGGCGAGACGGATGGCGAGCCGCCGGGGACAGGCCGGGGCCAGCGAACTGGGCGGACGCGGGAAGCACGTCCCGGCTTCCGGCAAAACCGAGGCCCGAACCAACTCATACTTGGTTCGGGCCTCGTCTTGCTGCGACAGATACCACGATTATGACCGCCGCAGGCAAACGCCCGGCGGCGACACGCCGGGGGCGTGTCATGTTCGCCGCGGGCTGTGCGGGGGCCGGTGAGGTCTTCCCTTGTGACACACTGGCGCGGTGAGCGCAGCCGACACGACGATCCGGGCCATCCGGGTGCGCCTCACCGGACCTCAGCGCCGTGAGCAGTTGCTCGGTGTCGCCCTGACCTTGTTCGCCGAACGCGGAATCGACGGCACGTCGGTGGAGGAGATCGCGGCGGCAGCCGGCGTCAGCAAGCCCGTCGTCTACGAACACTTCGGGGGGAAGGAAGGCCTGTACGCGGCCGTCGTCGAGCGTGAGGCCCGGCGTCTCGACGATGCGATCCAAGCGGCCCTGGCCGGCGAGTCGGGCGGGTCGCGTGCGCTCATCGAGCGAGGTGCGGTGGCCCTGCTCGACTACATCGACGAACGCCCCACGGGTTTCCGAGTCGTCAGCCGCGACTCATCGGCCGGGGGATCGTACGCGGATGTCATGTCGGATGTGGCCGACCGGGTGGAGAACGTGCTGCGCGGGCCGCTGGGACGGCGGGGCTTCGACCCCGACCTGGCGATGCCCTTCAGCCGGGCGCTGGTCGGCCTCGTGGCGGCGGCAGGGCAGGCCTGGCTGGAGACCCGGCGTCCCCCCAAGGCCGTCCTGGCTACAGAACTGGTGAATCTGGCGTGGAACGGCCTGGCGAACCTGGAGCAACCGCCGGACGCCGCCGTGGGGCCCGGTCAGGCCCAGACCAGCCGGGCAAGGTCGTAGAGGAGTTTCGCCTCGACGCCGACGATGACGAGAAGCAGGACCTGGCGGATGAACCGGTTGCCCCGGGTGATCGCCATGTGCGAACCCAGCAGGCCGCCCGTCAGATTCGCCGCGGCCATGCACGCACCCACCCCCCACAGCACGTGGCCCTGCGTGCCGAGGACGAGGAGCGCGGCCGCGTTGGTCGCGAGGTTGGCCAGTTTGCTCATCGCCGTGGCCTCCAGGAAGCCGTAGCCCAGCAGTGCCGCGAACCCGATCACGAGGAAGATGCCGGTACCGGGGCCGACGAGCCCGTCCCAGACGCCGCACACGGCGCCGAGCGCGACGGCCAACAACCAGTGGGAGGCCCGGCCGGCGTGCCGCAGGTGGGTCGTCTGCCCCAACTGGGGACGCCGCCACGTGTACAGGCCGACGGCCGCCACGGCGACGATGATCACGGGGGTGAACGCGACGCGGGGCATGAACGTGACCAGGCGGGCGCCGAGCGTCGAGCCCGCGTACGCGAACACGACGACGAGCAGCGCGGTCGGCCACGCGATCCGCACCCGCCGCACGTACGTCGCCGAGGCCGCGAACGTGCCCGCGATCGACGACAGCTTGTTCGTGCCCGACACCGTCGGCACCGCGGTGGACGAGGGCAGGCCGATCAGCAGGGCCGGCAGCTGGAGCACCCCCCCGCCGCCGACCACCGCGTCGATCCAGCCGGCGGCGAAGCCGACGAGGGTGAGCGCGACGACGACGGCCAGGGGAACCTGGTCGATCATGGTCGCGTGGTTTCGCCGGCGGCGTCCGGCGCCGGGATGCCGAGGGTGGCCGCCGCCGCCTTCGCCTCGGTGCCGGAGGGGCCGGGCGCCGGCACGAACACCGTCAGGCGGTAGTAGCGCAGTTCGTCGATCGACTCGATGATGTCCGCGAGCGCCCGGTGCCCGCCGTGTTTCTCGGGGGCGGCGTAGAAGGCCTTCGGGTACCAGCGGCGCGCCAACTCCTTGATCGTGCTGACGTCGACGTTGCGATAGTGGAGGTGCCCTACGAGTTCGGGCATGTCGCGGGCCAGGAAGCCCCGGTCCGTGCCGACCGTGTTGCCGGCCAGGGGTGCGGTGCCCGCCTCCGGTACGTACGTCCGGACGTAGCCGAGGATGGCCTGCTCCGCCTCGCGCATCGACACGGCCGAGGCGCGGATCTCCTCGACCAGCCCCGACTGGGTGTGCATGTCGCGGACGACGTCGCCCATCGCGTCGAGCGCCGACGGGTCGGTCGCGATGACCACGTCGATGCCGTCGCCGAGCACGTTCAGCTCCCCGTCGGTCACCAGGACCGCCACCTCGACGAGCGCATCCGTGGCGAGATCCAGCCCGGTCATCTCGCAGTCGATCCACACCAGCTTGTCGTTCATGCCGATCATGGTAACCCTGCCC
>WQUE01000119.1 GCA_009785885.1 Actinomycetes bacterium | reverse complement strand
ACCGGCGCGTCGGTGTCGGGACCGAACGTCTTGAAGAGATGCCGGGCGGCGAGAGACGTCGGGCGCGTCGACGGGCGCCGCACCTCGGGGTGAATGGTCGTTGTCATGTCATCCAGTGAACCCCGGACGAAGCCCCCAGACATTGGCTTCACGTCGAGTTCTCGGGGTAGTGCCAGCACGACCACGGGCGAACAAGCCGGGTGATCTTGCTTGTCACATGCATGACTCAGCATGGGGTCCGCCCCGCGGTTAGGGTGGGGGCATGCGCGGGCCGGATCAGGGACGGGTAGCGCGGCCACCCGTGGCCGTCGCCGAGACGGACGCACTGGGCCGCCTCGCGATCACCCGAAACCCGTTCGGCATGCTCGTGTCCGGGGTCGCCTGGCGGTGCGCCGCCTACGTCGCAACGTCGATCCTGGCCGGGTTCGTGGCACTCGCCTGCGGCATCGCCGGCTTCGCCGTGCTGCCCGGCGTCGCCGCCCGGCTGACCCGCCTCGAACGCCTCCGCCTCCGGCTGCTCGGGTTGCCGCCGCTCGACGCCCCGGCCGTCCCCCACGACGGTGGCTGGCGGTGGCGCGGCGAGGGCTTGCGCGCGTTGCTGGCCCTGTGGGCCTGGACGGTGCTGTTCGCGCTGGTCGACGCCGTCCCGCTCGGCATCGTCGTGTTCGTGATCGACATCGCCGTCCGCATCCTGCTGGTGTCGCCGGCCTACGGCGCGCCCGCCGTGGTCCTGCCGCTGCTCGCGATCTGGGCCGCCATCACCTTCGGCCTGTACCTGACGTGGGCGCTCGCGTCGTCCCAGGCGCGCGCCGTCCAGGCCGTGCTGCGTCCCGAGTCGGACCTGGCGGCGCGCGTCGCCGAGCTGACGACGTCCCGAAATGAACTCGTCGACGTGTTCGAGGCCGAGCGGCGCCGCATCGAACGTGACCTCCACGACGGCGCCCAGCAGCACCTGGTCGTGTGCACGATGCGCCTGGGCGAGGCCGCGTACTTCCTCGAACTGGGGCGGACCGACGCGGCCCGGGAGTCCGTCCTGACGGCCCAGCAGTCCATCGAGGAAGCCCTGGCCGCACTCCGGGACACCGTCCGCGGCCTGCACCCGCAGGTGTTGACGGACCGGGGCCTGGTCGCGGCCGTCCGGGAACTCGTGGGACGCTCGCCGCTGCCCACGGTGGTGAGCGTCGAGGGGGCCCAACGCGCCCTACCCCCCACCATCGCCAACGCCGCCTACCACGTGGCCAGCGAGGCGCTGACGAACGTCGCCAAGCACGCCGGGGCCGGCTCGGCCCGCCTGCGACTCGCGTTCGGCGACACCCTGGTGCTGACCGTCGAGGACGATGGCGCCGGCGGAGCGCGCGCAAAGGCCGGACACGGCCTGTCGGGCCTCGCCGAGCGGATGGCCGCCGTGGGCGGCACCCTGGAGATCGCCAGCCCGCCCGGCGGGCCGACGCGGCTGTCCGCCCGCTTCCCCATTTCCGCCGCCGACGGGGAGGTGAGCGGATGCGCGTCGTGATCGCCGAGGACGCCGCGCTGCTACGGGCCGGGCTGGTCAGCCTCCTGGAGCGCGCCGGGCACGAGGTCGTCGCCGAGGCGGAAGACGCCCCGGGCCTGGAGGCCGCCGTCGCCGCCTGCGAAACACCCCCCGACATCGTGATCACGGACGTGCGCATGCCACCCACCCTCACCGACGACGGCCTGCGCGCCGCCGTGCGCCTGCGCCGGGCGTACCCGCGCCTGGGCGTCCTCGTGCTGAGCCAGTACGTCGCCCCGGCCTACGCCGCGGAACTGCTGGAGGACTCCGGTCAGGCCGGCACGGGCTACCTTCTGAAGGAGCGCGTGGGCCGGGTGACCGACTTCATGGCCTCGCTGGACATCGTGGCGCAGGGCGGCGTCGTCGTCGACCCGGAGGTCGTCGGCTCGCTGCTGCGCGCCCGCCAGGCGGACCCGCTCCTCGCCCGGCTCACCCCCCGCGAGCACGAGGTTCTCGCCCTCATGGCCGGCGGCGCGTCGAACGCCCAGATCGCCGCCCGACTGGTCGTCAGCCCGGCCGCCGTCGCCAAGCACGTCGCCAACATCTTCGCCAAGCTGGATCTCGGCCCGGGCGAGGACAACCGGCGCGTCCGGGCCGTGCTCGCCTACCTCGACGCCGACCGCGTCAACTCGCCCGCCGCAGCCGGTGCTGGGTGAACTCGTCGAGCCCGTCCGCGGCGGTCTGCGGCTCGACCTGGAGGGTCGCCAGGCTGCCCTCGACGTCGCGCCACACGCCGGACAGGGCGATCGCGAACATGCCCTGCCCGCCCCGCAGCAGGTCGACGATCTCGTTGTCGGACGTGCACTCGTACACCGAGCGGCCGTCGGACAGCAGCGTCAGCGTCGTCAGGTCGCGCACGCCGCGGCCGCGCAGATGGGCGACCGCGACGCGGATCTGCTGAAGCGTGATCCCGGCGTCGAGCAGCCGCTTCACGACGCGTAGCAGCAGCAGGTCGCGGAACGAGTACAGCCGCTGGGTGCCCGAGCCCTCCGCCGGGCGGATCGACGGCGTCACGAGGTCCGTGCGCGCCCAATAGTCGAGCTGGCGGTACGAGATGCCGACGACCGCGCTGGCCTCGGGGCCCCGGTAGCCGGGCTCGCCCGCCGGCTCCAGGCCGTCGTCGAACAACGCCTCCTGCAGAGCCGCGTTTCCCCCCTCCGCCTCCATGGCGTCCTCCCCTCCCGCACGAACCACACCGCTGGCATTCCGACCCGCGCAACGCTAGGACGGGGTGGGGATGGCGCCAACGACCGGGTCGCGGTGTCGTGGGCGTGTCGCATGACAGCCCGGTCCCCCGTCGCCACTATGCGACCACGACAAGGGAAGACGATCGTAGCTGGCCGGGGGGTCACCGGCGGGAACCCTCAAGTGGGCCTCCACAGTCGCCCCGCACCCTCAAGTGGCGATCGAGGGTGCGGTGGTTTCGGACTCAGCGCTGCAGCAGGACGTACATCAGCGCGGCGTGCGCCTGAATCACCAGCTGGGTGACGTCCTGCAGGTAGGCGCTGGCATGCGGCTGGTGGCGCAGGGGCACGGCCGCCTGCTCGACCATGCCCGCCTCGCGCTCGGCGGACTGCTTGATAGCGCGCAAGTGGCGGATGTCCATGCCGTACCCCTGCAGCTTGCGGGTGACGACGCAGATCATCAGCGCCTCGCGTCCGTAGTACATCGTGCCGCGGCGGGGCGCGACCATCTGCTGGCGCTCCAGCTCGACCAGCGTCGCCTCCGAGAGGCCGCTCACCTGGATCAGCTCGCGCTTCGTGAGGCGGATCGCCTTGCGCTCCGGCTTGTCGCCGGGCTCCTCGACGGGCTCGGGGCCCGGCACGGGCGGGGTGTCGGGAGCGGGCGGGTCCACGCCCCGGTCCATCAGGGCCAGGTGCTCCCGGATCACCTTGAGCGGCAGATAGTGGTCGCGCTGCATGCGCAGGATGTAGCGCAGACGGTCGATGTCCACCTGCGAGTAACGCCGGTAGCCCGACGGGGCCCGCTCCGGCGCCAGCAGACCCTCGCTCTCCAGGAAGCGGATCTTCGAGATGCTGATGTCCGGGAACTCGGCCTTCAGGACCGGCAATACAGCACCGATACTCCGCAGCTGACCCGGCGGCATCACGGCCGTCCGGGGGTACGCAACACCATGCGGAACTTGCCGATCTGCACCTCGTCGTCGTCCCGCAGAACGGTGGGGCCTTCCAGCAGATCGCGGTTCACGTACGTGCCGTTCAGGCTGCCGAGGTCGCGCACGCTCACCGTCCCGTGCTCGAGCGTGAACACGGCGTGCCGCCGCGACACCGTGATGTCGTCCAGGAAGATGTCACAGTCGACGGCCCGGCCGGCCGTCGTCGTCCCGGCCTCCAGCAGGTAGCGCTCCCCCGCCTGCGACCCGCGGGTGACGACGAGCAGCGCCTGGTCGTCGGGGAGTTCGCTCACCGCGGCCGCCACATCGGCGTTGACGTCCGCACCGTGCGCGTCGTCCTCGACGAGCGGTATCACGTGCGTCGTGTCGCCGGTCGGCGACGCCCCGGGCAGCTTCACGCCGCACCCGGCGCAGAAGTTGGCACCGGCCGGGTTCTGGTAGCCGCACGCCCCGCACTGCACCATGTCCACCACCTTCCGGTGACTCAGTCCTGGGCCGGGGGTGGGCCCTCGTCCCAAGGTCAGTGTATCGTCCGCACCGCCGCGCTCAATCGAGCGACGCCCGGTAGGACGCCGCGTCCAGCAACGCGTCGATCCCCGCCTGATCGGCGCCCACCTCGATCTCGAACAGCCACCCCTGCCCGTACGGTTCGGCGTTGATCGACTCGGGGGCATCCGCCAGGCCGTCGTTCACGGCCGCGATGATCCCCCCGACGGGCGCGAACACGTCGCTGACCGACTTCGTCGATTCCAGTTCGGCGCAGGAGTCGCCGGGTGCGACCTGCGCCCCGACGGTCGGCAGGGACACGTACACGATGTCGCCCATCTGCTCGGTCGCATGCGCCGTGACCCCGACCCGGGCCACACCGTCCTCACCCAGTCTGACCCACTCGTGATCGCGCGTGAACCGCAGGTCGTCCGGTATCTCCGCCATGTCTCCTCCTGTCGAGTCCTGGGGCCGTCCGGGGCCCACCCCACCAGCGTAACGAATCGCAGCGGCCGCAGACACGCCCGTCGCCTACTTGGCGACACCGTCGCCCATTTGGCGACACCGTCGCCCATTTGGCGACACCGTCGCCCATTTGGCGACACCGTCGCCTATTCGGCGACAACCCCGGGGAAGAACCGCTGCATCAGATGCCAGTCGACGACCTTCGTCCCCACCTGCTCGCAGAAGACGTCGGCGACCCGCTGGGACGTTGCGACGAGACCGTCGTCGCCCGGATCCACCGGGATCGGGCCGTACGAGCGGATGCGCATCTTCTTGCCCTCGTACGTGCACACGGCGACGATGAGTCGCGCGCCGGTCTCCTGCGCCAGCAGCACCGGGCCCGGCGGCATCGTGACGTTCTGCGGCCCGCTGGCCGTGTGCCACACGACGGGCACGCTGTGGCGCGACAGGTCGCGGTCGGCGACGAGCGCGACGACCTTCCCGGCCCGGACCTCGTCGGCCAGCTTCACCAGCACATGGGCGTCCTTGTGGCTGAGGATCGTCATGCCGACCTTCGCCCGCACCCCCATGAAGTACTCGAATTCCTGGTCGGGCAGACGTTCGGCGACGCTCGCGACCGGCAGGCCCTTGCCACAGAAGTACGCCCCGGCGAGATCCCAGTCCCCCATGTGCGGCAGCGCCACGACGGCGCCCGGGCCGCGCCAGGCGTCCGCGATGCGGTCCATGTCGGCGTCGTCGATCACGACACGCCGGAAGTTCTGCCGCGCCGAATACTTGCCGAGCTGCACCGACCCGGCCAGGTTCTCGAACCAGGACTCCATCGCGGCGATCGTCTCCGCCTCGGTCGGCTCACGGCCGAGCATCACCTCGGCATTCAGCCGCCACTGGCGCACGGCCTTGTACTGCTTCCGCCAGGCGATGCGCGCGGCGAGGCGGGACAGTGGGCGCCACGCCCAGTTGGGGATGCGAGCGCCGATCTTCAGCACGCGCACCATCGGCAGGTACCTCGGGAGGCCGTAGCCGCGGGTCTTCGCGCGCTGC
>WQUE01000118.1 GCA_009785885.1 Actinomycetes bacterium | reverse complement strand
ACGACGGGCGGCTCACCGACGGCCAGGGGCGGACGGTCGACTTCCGTTCGTGCGTGCTGATCATGACGAGCAACCTCGGCTCGGCGGCGCTGGCCGACCCCACCCTCGACGAGACGGCCAAGCGGGAGGCCGTGATGGGTGTCGTCAAGGCGAGCTTCCGTCCCGAGTTCCTGAACCGGCTGGACGACATCGTGGTCTTCGATCCCTTGTCGCGGGCCGATCTGGACCGGATCGTCGACATCATGCTCGCGCGGCTGAACGATCGGCTCACGTCCCGGCGCATCCGGGTCGACGTGACCCCGGCGGGCCGGGCGTGGCTCGGCGAAGCCGGCTACGACCCGGTGTACGGGGCCCGGCCGCTGCGCCGGTTGATGCAGACGCAACTGGAGGACCAGTTGGCCCGGGCCTTGCTCGCCGGCCAGGTGGGCGAGGGCGCGACGGTCACCTTCGACGCGAACGCCGCCCGCGACGGGCTGGAGGTCACCCCGGTGGCGTGACCCGCGGGACGGTTCCGGTGTTCCGCCCGCCGAACCGCCCGGGCGGGACGGTAGTGTGGCGCCATGCCGCTGCCTCATGATCCCGCGGTCCGCGCGCGCCGGGCCGGGCTGAGCCTCGTGATGGCGCTGGCCCTGACTCTCACGGGCTGCGGTGTCTGGCCGACCCACGCCGGGACCACCACACCCCGATTCCCGGGGGCAAGCTTCCCACCCGGCGTGCCGACGGACGCCACGACGGGCACCGCCGCTCACATCGTGCCGTTCCCGGCGGTCGACCCTACGGGGCTCGACGCGTCCCACCAGGCCTTGCTCACCGTGTTGCAGCAGGAGTACTGGGCCCAGCCCAGGGGAACGAAGTACTCGGGCGGCATCGACGAGCCCTGGTGCGCGGACTTCGTCAGCTGGGTCCTGCACGAGGCGGGGTTCGTCCTGCGCAACCCGAACTCCGGTTCGTGGCGCATCCCGGGCATCTTCACGCTCCAGGAGTACTTCGCGTCCGTCGACGCGTGGCACGCCCCGGACGGCCATGTTCCCGTGTTCGGCGACGTCGTCATCTACGGTGACGCCTCGACCATCTGGGGTGAGCACACGCAGATCGTGCTGAGCGCCGACGGGGGCGATCTCGTGACGCTCGGTGGGAACCAGCCGGGCGGCATCACCGTCACCAGCTATCCGCTGGACACCCCGGGGCTGGGCCTCTTGGGCTTCGGCGTGCCCCACCCGGCCTGACAGGGCCTGACAAAGACTGAAGCCGTGGCCCGGGGCGTTCGCCTCGGCCACGGCTTCCTCACGTTCCCCGTCCGGGGAGCCGGCCACCTCCAACGAAGGCGACCGCTACGACGGCCGGATCACACCCGGCAGGGTCACCCCGCACAGGGACGCCTGCGCGATGGTGCGGCCCTGGAGCTTGTTGATCTCGGACTCGCATGGCGTGCGTGGACGGAACAGGTCCTGCCGCAGCCATCCGGCGCCCAGATGTGCGATGCGCCGCACCTGCTTGTCTTGCGACTCGTTCATGGTTACCTCCTTCACCGGTCGCGATCGAACCTAGACTGCTTCAGTATATCTCGCCAGGTGTCGGTTTTCAAGACCAGATTGGCGTGTCTTCGACAATGTCCGGGTTCTTTCGTCGTCAGATGGCCACTTCGTGACGATTTCACGCGTGGACAAGCCAGCGGCCGGCGGGCGTCACCGCCCGGGACCGGCGTGAGACCATGGGGCCATGGCCCACACACCCGCGGGAACGCCGCAGATCGTCCCGGATCGCGACGTCCCCACCGCCTGGCTCGTCCGCACGGGCGGCATCGACCAGAGTTGGGTCGACCCGCGCGACCCCACGCGTCTCGAGTTCGACTACACGGCCCGCATCGGCGCGCACATCGACGCCCAGGCTCCGCCGGGGTCGCGGCTGCGCGTCGTCCACATCGGGGGTGCCGGCATGAGCCTCGCCCGCTACGTGGCGGCGACCCGTCCCCACAGTCCCCAGATCGTCATCGAACCGGACGCGGCCCTGACGCAGGCCGTCCGGGACACCATCGGCCTGCCCCGCGAGTTCGGCATCAAGGTCCGCGCGATGGACGGACGCACGGCGCTTCGCCAGCTCCGGGCGGACTACGCGGACCTGGTGATCCTCGACGCGTTCGCCGGCGGGCAGGTGCCGGCGGACCTGGTCACCGTGGAGTGCTTCCAGGCCGTCTCACGGGTCCTCGGCGCGTCGGGCACGATCGTCGCCAATCTGGTGGACGCCAGGCCATTCGAGTGGACCCGGCGCGTCGTCGCCGGCCTGTCCCACGTGTTCGCCCACACGGCCCTCAGCGCAGAAACGCCCGTGTTCAAGGGGAGACGTTTCGGCAATCTGATCGCGGCGGCATCCGGCGCGGAACTGCCCGTCGACGCGCTCAACCGCTCCGCATCGTCCTCCCCGTTCCCGTACCGCCTGGTCGGCGGCCCGGAACTGACCAGTTTCGTCGCCGGGGCGAGGCCCTTCACCGACGCGGACACCGCACCGTCCCCACCCCGGACGGACTGGCGCACCTGGCGCGGCTGACGCACCGTCTCACGAGGCGGAAACCACGACAGTTTCGTGCTAGGGTCGGAACCAGGAAAGGCGGGGCACAGCGCTGTGACCCCGCCTCACTTGTATCCGCTCACGCCAAGCCCACGTTGTCCAGGCCGTAGCACGCCCGGTAGGCCAGACCGGCCGCCTCGACCGCTTCCCTCGCCCCCGCCGCCCGGTCGACGACGACCGCGACGCCCACGACCTCGCCACCCGCCTGACGCACGGCCTGCACCGCCGCCAGCGGGGAGCCGCCCGTCGTGGACGTGTCCTCGACGACGAGGCAACGGCGCCCGGCGACGTCCGGTCCTTCGATCCGTTTGCCCAGGCCGTGCTGCTTGGCCTCCTTGCGGACGACGAACGCGTCGAGACGGCGCCCCTGCGCGGCGGCGGCGTGGACCATCGCCAGCGCCACCGGGTCGGCGCCCATCGTGAGACCGCCCACCGCCTCGAAGTCCCAGTCCGCCACGCACGCCAGCATCTGGCGCCCCACGAGCGGGGCACAGCGACCGTCCAGCGTCACCGCCCGCATGTCCACGTAGTAGTCGGCCTCGCGGCCGCTCGCCAACACCACCCGGCCGCGTACCACGGCCAGCTCCTCGATCAGGCCGGCCAGCCGGGACCGCTCCTCCGCCTCCGTCATGGGGCCAGCGTACCGGCGCCTACTCGACCGTCACGGACTTGGCCAGGTTGCGCGGCTGGTCGACGTCGTTGCCGAGCGCGGTCGCAAGTTCACAGGCGAACAGCTGGAGGGGGACGATCGCGACGACCGGCTGCAGCAACGTGGACACGCGCGGCAACCCGATCAGCGCGTCCGCATGGGGCCGCACCCCAGTATCGCCCCGCTCGGCGAGCACAATGGTCTTCGCGCCGCGCGCCCGGACCTCCTGCAGGTTGCTCACAACCTTGTTGTGAAGCTGTTCGCGGCCGGCCGGCGGCACGACGACGAACACGGGCGTCCGGGCGTCGATGATCGCGATGGGACCGTGCTTCAGTTCGCCTGCCGCGAAACCCTCGGCGTGCAGGTACGCCAGTTCCTTCAGTTTCAGCGCGCCCTCCAGGGCCGCCGGGTAGCCCACGTGCCGTCCGAGGAACACGAAGTCCTCGATGTGCACCATGCCGCGGGCCAGCGCGTAGATGTCGTCGGCACCGTCGAGCACCTGCTGGACGAGTTCGGGCAGCATCGCCAGCTCGTCGGTGACCCGCTGGATCTCGTCGCCGTACAGCGTGCCGCGCACCTGCGCCAGGAACAGCCCTAGCAGGTAGCACGCCACGAGCTGCGTCGTGAAGCCTTTCGTCGACGCGACGCCGATCTCGGGGCCGGCGTGCGTGTAGATGACCGCGTCGGACTCGCGCGGAATCGTCGAGCCGTTCGTGTTGCAGATCGCGATGACCTTCGCGCCCTGCTCCCGGGCGTAGCGGATGGCCATGAGCGTGTCCATCGTCTCCCCCGACTGGGAGATCGTGATGCACAGCGTACGGCCGTCGACGATCGGGTCCCGGTAGCGGAACTCGCTCGCCAGTTCAACCTCGCATGGCACCCGGGTCCAGTGCTCGATCGCGTATTTCGCCACCATTCCCGCGTAGAACGCCGTCCCGCAGGCCAGGACGACGATCTTGTCGACCCGCCGCAACTCCTCGGGCCCGATGCGGACCTCGTCCAGGGTCAGCTGGCCGCGCTCGTCGTGGCGTCCGAGCAGCGTGTCGGCGATGGCGCGCGGCTGCTCGAAGATCTCCTTGCGCATGAACCAGTCGTAGCCGCCCTTCTCGGCCGTGCTCGCATCCCACTCGACGCGGTAGGGGCGTGCCTGCGCCGGGGCGCCGTCGAAGTCGGTGATCTCGACCGAGTCGGGCGTGATCACGACCACCTGGTCCTGGCCCAGTTCGATGGCGTCGCGCGTGTGGTTGATGAAGGCGGCGACGTCGGAGGCGACGAAATTCTCCCCGTCGCCCACGCCGACGACCAGGGGCGAGCTGCGGCGGGCGGCGACGACGCGTCCCGGATCCTGCGCATCGATCGCCACGAGCGTGAATGCCCCCTGGAGCGCTCGGCAGCAGGCCCGCAGGGCCTCCGCCAGGTCGCCCCGCGCGGCCAGTTCCACACCGAGCAGCTGGGCCGCCACCTCGGAGTCCGTCTGGCTCGTGAACTCCACCCCGCGCTCCTCCAGCGCGGCGCGGATCGCGGCGTGGTTCTCGACGATGCCGTTGTGCACGAGCGCGATGCGCCCGTCACTGGACATGTGCGGATGGGCGTTGAGGTCCGTCGGGCCGCCGTGCGTCGCCCAGCGGGTATGGCCGATGCCGACGTGACTCGGCGGCAGCGGGCGGGCCTCCAGTTCCGCCCGCAGATTGGCGAGCTTGCCCGCCTTCTTCGCCACGCGCAGCACGCCATCGACCTCGACGGCCACGCCGGCCGAGTCGTAGCCCCGGTACTCCATGTGGGCGAGTCCGTCCAGAAGTACCGACACCGCCTCCTGCGGGCCGCTGTAGCCGATGATGCCGCACATGAACGTCCTCCTTTGCGAACCCCGTAAGGGTACCCGCCGGGCCGAGGCCATCGGGTCTGTGCCTGCGGCGTACGCCGCACCCCGGACCAGGTGGATGTGGCAGGCTTGTGGGGCCGTGCATTGGCGACGACCGCGAGGGACGCTCCTATGACTTGTGCCGACGACACGCCGGTTTCCCCGGAAACGCCGGATGTCTATCTTGACCTGCCCCGACGCGCCTGGGCCGATCTGGCGGCCACGTCGCCCGTGCCGCTCGGCGCGGACGTGCTGGCGCAGGTCCGTGGCCTGGGCGACCCGACCAGCGAGGACGACGTGCGCGAGGTGTTCCACCCGCTCACCGAACTGATCCTGCGCTACGCCGCCAATCTCGGGCTGGCCTGGGCGGACTGGAACGCCTACCTGCGCCTGGATGTGCCGCGGGTGCCGTTCATCGTGGCCGTCGCCGGATCCGTCGCGGTCGGCAAGTCGACCGTCGCACGCCTGCTGACCGAACTGCTGCGACGGTCGTCGACCCATCCGCACGTCGAACTCGTCACGACGGACGGCTTCCTCATGCCGAACGCGATCCTGGAGGCGCGCGGCATCCTCGACCGCAAAGGCT